>JARIBR010000134.1 GCA_029258695.1 Quadrisphaera sp. | reverse complement strand
CGCGAGGTGTGGCGGCTGCTGCGCCGGCTGCGCGAGGACGGGTGCACCGTGCTGCTCACCACGCACTACCTGGAGGAGGCCGAGGCCCTCGCCGACCGGCTCGAGGTCATGCACGCGGGTCTGCTGGTGCGCTCCGGCACGCCCGCCGAGATCGCGGCCGGTCACCGCTCCACCATCTCCTTCCACAGCCTCGATCCCGCGACCGAGGACCGGCTCGTGGCCGACCTGCAGCTGGCGCGGCGCGACGTCGAGCTCGGCGCGGAGGGCGGCACCACCTCGCTGCGCACCACCGACCTGCAACCCGTCCTCACCGACCTGCTCACCGGGTGCCGCGAGCACGACGTCGACCTCGACGCCCTGGACGCGCGCACCGCCAGCCTCGAGCAGGTCTTCCTCTCGATCGCCGACGGAGGCACCCCCGCATGAGCACCCTCACCCGACCGTCCGCCCCCGACGCCCGACGCGTCGGCGGCCTGGCCGCGGCCAACGCCAGGCTGCTGGTCCGCAACCGGCTGACCCTCACCTACGCCGTGCTGCTCCCCCTGGCGCCGCTGGCGCTGCTCACCGTCACCGCGGACGAGCCCGCCGCCGGGGTGTCCACCATCTCGGTCGCGCTGCTGCTCACCTTCCTGTTCCCCGTGTTCTACAACCTCCTCTCCGTGGTCGTGACCCGTCGCGACGAGCTCGTCCTCAAGCGGCTGCGCACCGGTGAGACCACCGACACCGAGCTCGTCCTCGCCCTGGCCCTGCCCGGGGTGGTGGTGGCCGTCATCATCGCGGCGGTGATCGTCCCGGTCGCCGTCGCCCTCGGGATGCCGTGGCCGGCGGACCTGGGGCTGTACGCGCTCGTGGTCCTGCTGGCCTGCGTGATGTTCGTGGCGTTCGCGCTGTGGACGGCGTCCTGGACCCGCAACGCCGAGGCCGCCCAGCTGACCAGCGCCCCGGTGCTCCTCCTCGCCGCCGCCGGCGCGTTCATCGCCGTCGTCCCCGAGCCCGCCGCCGAGGTCCTGAGGCGCACCCCGGGCGGGGCCCTCGACGTCCTGGTCCAGCTCGCCTGGCTCGGCGGTGGGGCGGACGGCACCTGGGCGCAGGCCCTGCAACCCCTCCTCGTGCTGGTCGCCTGGACGGCCGTGGCCCTGCTGCTCGCGCAGCGTTCGATGCGGTGGGAACCTCGGGCATGAGACGAGGCGGCCGGGCCGCACGCCGCCAGCGCACGCAGGTCCAGTGGGTCGAGCTCTACACCGACCAGTCGCTGTACGTCGCCTTCTGGTTCCTCCAGGCGGTGTTCCTGGCGCGGCTGCTGGCACAGGAGCGCCCGGAGCAGGGGGTCGCGGTCCTGCTGCTGACCGTGGCCGTGCTGCTGGGGCTGTCGGCGACGACCGTCCTGCGGGCCGGCCTCCGGCTGTACCCGGCCCACGGGCCGGCCCCGTGGCCGCGGCTGCTGCCCCTGCTGGGCGGCTCAGCCCTGGCCACGGCCGGAATCCTCGTGCTGCCCGACGCGCTCGAGGCCGGTGCCGCCGTGCTGGTGTGGTTCCCGCTGGTGTGGTCGCTGTCGGCGCTGCGGGCCCGCGTGTGGACCGTCGTCGTCCTGCTGTCCTGCGTCGTGGTCCCCGCCGTCACCGGCCAGCCGTCGCTCGTCGGGATCTGCGTGCTGGTGGGCACCTTCCTCCTGGTGACGGTCCGCGTCTCGCTGTGGCTCAAGGACGTCGTCCGCCAGCTCGACCGGGCGCGCGGCACCCGGGCCGCCCTCGCCGTGGCGCAGGAGCGGCTGCGGTTCTCCCGCGACGTCCACGACGTCCTCGGCCGCCGGTTGGCGACGATCGCCGTCCAGTCCGAGCTCGCCGCCACGCTGGCCGCGCGCGGCGACGAGCGCGCGGGCCAGCGCATGCTCGAGGTCCGAGGCGTCGCCCACGCGGCGCTGAAGGAGGCGCGGGAGCTGGCTCGGGGCTACCGGGCCAGCGACCTGGCCACCGAGCTGGACGGCGCCGTGTCGCTGCTCCGCTCGGCGGGCATCGAGCTGGTCGTCGAGGTCGACGTGGACGACGTGCCGCAGGAGCGCCGGGAGCCGGCCGCGTGGGTGGTGCGCGAGGCGGTGACCAACGTGCTGCGGCACTCCCGCGCGGACCGGGTGACCGTGACGTGGGACGGTACGGCGATGGAGGTCCGCAACGACGGGGTGGTGCCCGAGCCAGGCCGTGACGGACTCGACCCGCTGTCCGCGGCGAGCGGGGGCAGCGGGCTGGTGGGGCTGCGGGAGCGGCTCCTGCCGCTCGGCGGTGACGTCGCGGTCGGCCGCGACGGGGACGGCTTCGTGCTGCGGGCCGACCTGGGAGCGCGTGCGGCGGTGGGTGGATGAGCGAGGCGACGCCGCCGATCCGGGTCCTGCTGGCCGACGACGAGAACCTCATCCGCTCTGCGCTCGCGCAGATGCTCGACCTCGAGGACGACCTCGACGTCGTCGCCGAGGCGGCCTCGGGTCCCGAGGCGCTGGCGCGCGGCGTCACCGAGCACGTCGACGTCGCGGTCCTGGATCTGCAGATGCCCGGCATGGACGGCATCACGGTCGCTGAGCGGCTGCGGGGCACGCTGCCCGGCTGCAGCTCGGTCATCGTCACCAGCCACGGCCGCCCTGGGCACCTCAAGCGGGCCCTGGCAGCGGGGGTGCGCGGGTTCCTGCCCAAGACGACCTCGTCGGCCACGCTCGCCCACGTCGTCCGCACGGTGCACGCGGGCGGCCGCTACGTCGACCCGGAGCTGGCGGCCGAGGCCATCAGCGCTGGCGACAGCCCGCTGACCCCCCGAGAGGCCGACGTGCTCGACCTGGCGGCCGACGGCGCACCGGTCACGGAGATCGCGCAGCGGGCCTCGCTGTCCCCGGGCACCGTCCGCAACTACCTCTCCAGCGCCGCCCTGAAGCTCGGGGCTGCGAACCGGCACGACGCCTGCGCCAAGGCCCGCCGTCTCGGCTGGATCTGACCGCCCCCGGTCGACGGGACGAGAGCCGGTGATGGTGGTCGACCGGAGGGCGAGCGCCGCGCGGGTGCGCCGTCAGCGGGCGGGGCTCACCCGCAGCACCGCGCACGCGTGCGCCGGCAGGGTCACCGCGTCGTCGCCGACGCCGGCGTGCTCCCACGCCGCCAGCACCTCGGTGCTGGCGGCAGAGGCGCCGGGCACCGGCACCGCCTGCTCGACGTCAGCCAGGTTGACCACCAGCCGCGCCGCCCCCCGGGCCACCACGACCCAGCGGTCGGCCGCGTCGTCGTCCGCGTGCGTGACGCTCACCGCGGACAGGTCCCCCGAGGCGAGGTCCGGCTCGACGGTGCGCAGCGCGATGAGCTGGCGGGTCCACGCGAACAGCCGCGCACCCCGGTCGGTGCCGGGCTCGGACCAGTCCAGCACCGAGGCGTCGCGGGTGGCCGGGTCCTGCGGGTCGGGGACCTCGTCGGCGGACCAGCCGTGGCTGGCGAACTCGCGGGCGCGCCCCTCGCTGACCAGGCGACCCAGCTCCGGCTCGTGCTCGGTGAAGTACCGCCACGGCGTCCTCGCGCCCCACTCCTCGCCCATGAACAACATCGGCGTCATGGCGCTGGTGAGGACGATCGCCTGCATCGAGGCGAGCTGCGCGTCGTCCAGCAGCGCGGAGAGGCGGTCGCCGGTGGCGCGGTTCCCCGTCTGGTCGTGCGTGGTGGCGTAGGCGACGAACGCGTGCCCGTCGTAACCGTGGCGCCCCGAGCGGTCGACCGGAGCCCCCCAGTCCTCGCCGCGGAACGCCGAGAACGTGCCGGCGTGGAAGAACACCTGCTCCAGCGTCGTCGCCAGGGTGGAGAGGGACCCGAAGTCGGCGTAGTAGCCCTGGGTCTCCCCGGTCATCACGGTGCGCAGGGCGTGGTGGACGTCGTCGGCCCACTGCGCGCCCATGCCCAGCGCCGGCGCCCCGGAGCCGGTCTCGCGGCCCAGCGGGGTGACGGTGGCGGGGTCGTTGAGGTCGGACTCCGCGATGAGGGTCAGCGGGCGGCCGATCTGCTCGGCGCGCTCGCCCACCTCGCGGGAGAGCTGGGCCAGCAGGTGCTCCTCGGAGTCGTCGACGAGGGCGTGCACGGCGTCCAGGCGCAGCGCGTCGAGGCGGAAGTGCGTGAGCCAGCGCAGCGCGTTGTCGATGATGAAGCGGCGCACCTCGGGGGAGCCCTCGCCGTCGAGGTTCACCGCCGAGCCCCAGGGGGTCTCGTGGGCGTCGGTGAAGTACGGGCCGAGCTCCGCGAGGTAGTTGCCCGCCGGACCGAGGTGGTTGTAGACGACGTCGAGGGCCACCCCGAGGCCGCGCTCGTGGGCGGCGTCGACGAACCGCGCGAAGGCGTGCGGGCCGCCGTAGGCGTCGTGGACGGCGAACAGGTCCACCCCGTCGTAGCCCCAGCCCCAGCGCCCGGGGAAGGCCGCGACCGGCATGACCTCGACGATCCCCACCCCGAGGTCGCGCAGGTGGTCCAGGTGCTCGACCGCGGCGTCGAACGTGCCCTCCGGGGTGAAGGTGCCGACGTGCATCTCGTAGAGCACCGCGCCGCGCGCGTCCCGGCCGGCCCAGTCGTGGGTGAACGGGAGGTCGGCGTCGTGGACCACCCGCGACGCCCCGTCGACCCCGTGCGGCTGCCACGCGCTGCGGGGGTCCGGGAGCAGGTCGCCGCCGTCGAGGGAAAAGGCGTAGTCGCTGCCGGCGCCCGCCTCGGGCACGTCGGCGCGCCACCACCCGCCGTCACCCGCGGTCATCGCGTGGTGCGTCACGGCAGCGTCCGACGCGGGGTCGGCGGTGACCACCACGTCGACGCTGGAGGCGTTCGGGGCCCACACGGTGAAGGTGTGCATCAGTGCTCGTCCATCTCTGCGAGGGCCTCGTTGCTGGCCAGGGTGCGCATGTCCGCGAGGTCGACGTACAGCCGCCCGCCCAGGTGGTCGGTCTCGTGGGCGAGGATCCGCGCCGGCCACCCGGTGTGCTCCTCGACCACGGTGCGCCCCGCGGCGTCCTCGAAGGTGGCCCGGACGCTGCGCGGGCGCGCGACGACGGCCTGGTAGCCCTCGACGGACAGACACCCCTCGTAGAAGGACTCGGTCTCCTCGCCCAGCGCCTCGTAGCGGGGGTTGACGAGCAGGCGGAAGGGCAGCGGGGTGCGCTCGCGCGGGTCGTCGTCCTCGCCGTCGTCCGCCGCGACCGCCAGCGCCAACCCGAGGCCGATCTGCGGCGCGGCCAGCCCGACGCCCGGCGCGTCGAGCATCGTCAGGCGCATCGCCTCGACGAGCTCGGCGAGCAGCGCGTCGCTCAGCTGCCCGTCGTAGGGGGTGGCCACCTCGCGCAGGACGGGGTTCCCCGCCTGGACGATCGGCAGCACCCGAGGACCGGAGCGCAGCAACCGACCCACCTGCTTGCGCACCTCCTTGCTGGTCAGGTGCCCCTGCTGCTCGGCCATCAGCGCTCCGCCCCCTCGCCTGCGTCCCCGGCGTCGTCCGATGCGTCAGCACCCCGCCCACCGTCGTCCACGCGCACCAGCAGCGCGACCGGCAGGTCACCGACGAGGTCCGCCAGGGGCGTGGTGCCGCCGCGCACGCCGCGCCCGCTGAGCACGTCGCGCCACGCCCCGCCCGGCAGGACCACGCTGTGCTGGCCCCACCCGCCGTGGCGCTCGCGGGCGATCTCCAGGCGCGCAGCCACCACGACGACGTCGTGCTCGGCGCCCGCGTCGGACCCGTCGCCGTCGTCGCGGACGGTGCCGCGGGCGAACGCGAGCGCGCTGCCCGTCGACGTGGCCAGCGGGGTGTAGGTGCAGCGCTCGCCGACGAACGCCTCGGGGCGCTCGCGGCGCACCCGCAGGGCGCGCGAGGTGACGAGCAGCTTCTCGTCGTGGAGATCCTGCGGGCCGGCCCCGGAGTCCAGGCGCGCCAGGCGGGCCCGGCGGACGTCGAAGTCGACCGCGCGCCGGTTGTCCGGGTCCACCAGCGAGAGGTCCACGAGCTCGGTGCCCTGGTAGACGTCGGGCACGCCGGGCATGGTGAGCTGCACGAGCTTCTGGCCGAGCGTGGCGGTGCGCACCGCGCTGGCGATCCGCTCGTCGAAGGCCGCCAGCTCCGCGAGCAGCGTCTCGTCGCCGAGCACGCCGGTGACGAAGGCGGCGACGGCGCCCTCGTACTCCTCGTCGACGTCGGTCCACTGCGTGTGGAGCTTGGCCTCGCGGGTGGCCTTGGTGAGGTACTCGAGCAACCGCTGGGCGTCGATCGGACCGCGCGGGGCGCCCGGCTCCGGGGAGGTGGTGCCCCAGGTGCCGACGAGGGTCTGCCAGGCGAGGTACTCCGTCGCGGCGTCCAGGGGCGCCGTGCGGTGCGCCGAGGCGGCCTCGCGCCACGAGCGCACCCGTTCGGCCCACTCGACGGGCATCTCCGAGAGGACGCCGATGCGGGCGCGGACGTCCTCGCTGCGCTTGGTGTCGTGCGTGGACAGGGTGGTCATCGCCACCGGCCAGTCGCGCACCTGGGCGGCGGCGTAGGCGTGGAACTCGTCCGCGGAGATGCCCACGCGGTCCGGGTCGCCGCCCACCTCGTTGAGGGAGGTGAGGCGGAACCAGCGGTAGAAGGAGGTGTCCTCGATGCCCTTGGCCATCACCGGGCCGCACGTCTGCTGGAAGCGCACGACGAGCTCGCGGCGCTCGGGCTCGTCGATGAGCCCCGCGGAGCCGGCCTCGCGCCCCAGGACCAGGTCGCGCACCACGTCGAGCGTGTCGTGGCGGTCCTCCGTGACGTGGGGACGGGCGCGGGACACGGCGGCCTCGACGGCCGCGACCGCGGTGGCGTCGGGGCTGGTGCCGGGGACCACGTAGGCGCGGTAGCGGTCGAAGGCGACGAGCAGCTCGACGACGCACTCGCGCAGGCCCCGCTCGGTGTGGTCGCGCAGGCGCACGTCGCGGGTGCAGATGCTCACGAGCAGCTGGGTGAGGCGGTGGACCTCCGCGTACAGCCCGCCCTCGACGACCTCACGCTTGGCCTCCTCGACGATGGTCTCGAAACCGCGCGAGTCCCCGGTGATCTCGGCGAGCAGCGCGCTCAGCGGTCCGGCGCCGGCAGGGTCGACGAACAGCCCGCCGACGCGCAGGAGGGCGTCGTAGCCGGTGGTGCCGGCCACGGGCCACTCGTCCGGCAGCGTCTCGGAGCCCTCGAGGATCTTCTCGACGACCACCCAGGCACCACCGGTGCGCTCGTGCAGGCGGCGCACGTACCCCAGGGGGTCGGCGAGCCCGTCGGGGTGGTCGATGCGCAGGCCGTCCAGCGAGCCGTCGGCGATGAGGTCGAGGAGCACCTGGTGCGTGGCGTCGAAGACCTCCGGGTCCTCCACGCGGATCGCCGCGAGGGTGTCGACGTCGAAGAAGCGCCGGTAGTTCAGCTCCTCGTCCGCCACGCGCCAGTGCGCCAGCCGGTAGTGCTGGCGGTCCACCAGCTCCGCGAGGGGGAGGGACTGCGTGCCGGGGCGGACCGGGAAGACGTGGTCGTAGTAGCGCAGCAGCGGCTCGTCGCCGGACAGGTCCAGGGACAGCTCGCCGTCGCCGAGGACCTGCCCGATCCGGGACCCCAGGACGGGCATCAGCAGGGCGTGGCCCTCGCCGGTCCAGTCCACGTCGAACCAGGACGCGAACGGCGACTCCGGGCCGTCGCGCAGCACCGACCACAAGGGGGTGTTCAGCGACGCGGGCGTGGGGACGGCCATGTGGTTCGGCACGACGTCCGCGACGGCCCCCATGGACCGGGCGTGCAGCGCTGCCACCAGCTCCTCGAACGCCGGCCGGCCCCCGGCGTCGGGGCTCAGGTGGGTGTGGTCGACCACGTCGTACCCGTGCGCCGAGCCGGGCACGGCGGCGAGGATCGGCGAGAGGTACGCGTGCGAGGCCCCGAGGGCGTCGAGGTGGCCTGTCACCGCGGCCGCGTCGGCGAAGCCGAACTCGCGCTGGACCTGCAGCCGGTAGGTCGACACCGGCTGGGGCCGGCCAGGGCTGGGACGGTGCGCGGGGTTGGACGTCGGGGACGCCACCTCCTCGCTCCGGTCCCCCGTGGCGGGGCTCACGAGGTGGCCTCCTCGACCGCGGGGCGCTTGAGGACGATGGTGGAGCGGCTCACGAGGCTCAGCACGCTCTCCGGTTCCACGGTCTCGCCGACCTGCTTCTCCTCCGCGGTGTCGATCACGACCTCCCAGCGCTGACCCCACTCCGCGGTCGGGACCTGGAAGTCCACGGCCTCGGCGGAGGCGTTGAACGCGATGAGGAAGGAGTCGTCGACGATGGTCTCGCCGCGGTCGCCGGGCCACGTGATGGCCGAGCCGTTGAGGAAGACCAGCACCGCCCGGGCGTACCCGGCCTGCCAGTCCTCCCCGCTCATGTGCCCGCCCCCGGGCTTGAACCAGGCGATGTCGCCCTTGCTGGACTCCCCGCCGTGCTCCGCGCGGCCGGCGAAGAAGCGCCGGCGCCGGAAGACCGGGTGGGCGGCGCGCAGCTCGATGAGCTCGCGGGTGAACGCGAGGCGGTCGGTGGCCGCGTCGTCGAGGTCCCAGTCCATCCAGGAGATCTCGTTGTCCTGGCAGTAGCCGTTGTTGTTGCCGAACTGGGTGCGCCCGGTCTCGTCGCCGTGCAGGAGCATCGGGACGCCCTGGCTGAGCATGAGGGTGGTGAGGAAGTTGCGCACCTGGCGGCGCCGCAGCGTCTTGACGCCCTCGTCGTCGGTGGGGCCCTCGACGCCGCAGTTCCACGAGCGGTTGTGGTTCTCGCCGTCGTTGCCGCCCTCGCCGTTGGCCTCGTTGTGCTTCTCGTTGTAGGAGACGAGGTCCCGCATCGTGAAGCCGTCGTGCGCGGTGACGAAGTTGATGGACGCGATGGGCTTGCGCCCGGAGTGCTCGTAGAGGTCCGAGCTGCCGGAGATGCGCGAGGCGAACTCTCCCAGCGTCGAGGCCTCACCGCGCCAGAAGTCGCGCACGGTGTCGCGGTACTGCCCGTTCCACTCCGTCCACAGCGGGGGGAAGTTGCCCACCTGGTAGCCGCCGTCCCCGATGTCCCACGGCTCGGCGATGAGCTTGACCTGGGAGACGACCGGGTCCTGCTGGATGATGTCGAAGAACGCGGAGAGCCGGTCCACCTCGTGGAACTGCCGGGCCAGCGTCGAGGCCAGGTCGAAGCGGAAGCCGTCCACGTGCATCTCGGTGACCCAGTAGCGCAGCGAGTCCATGATGAGCTGCAGCACGTGAGGGGAGCGCATCAGCAGCGAGTTCCCGGTGCCCGTGGTGTCGAAGTAGTGCGCCTTGTCCTCGTCCACCAGGCGGTAGTAGTTCGCGTTGTCGATCCCGCGGAAAGCCAGGGTCGGGCCCATGTGGTTGCCCTCGGCGGTGTGGTTGTAGACCACGTCGAGGATGACCTCGATGCCCGCCTCGTGGAGGGAGCGGACCATGGCCTTGAACTCCATGACCTGCTGGCCCTGGGTGCCGGTGGAGGCGTACTCGTTGTGGGGGGCGAAGAACCCGATGGTGTTGTAGCCCCAGTAGTTGCGCAGGCCCTTCTCCACCAGGTGGGTGTCCTGGACGAACTGGTGGACGGGCATCAGCTCGA
>JARIBR010000121.1 GCA_029258695.1 Quadrisphaera sp. | reverse complement strand
CCGGGCGGATCGTCACCGTGACCAACGGGGTGATCTTCACCGAGCCCGTCTACAACTACACCCGCGACTTCCCCTACATCTGGGAGGAGATCGTGCTGCCGATCGCCTACACCGACGACCGCGCCCTCGTCGAGACGCTGCTGCTGGACGCCGCGCGCCAGCACGCGGTGGTGGAGGACCCCGGCGTCCTCGACGCGATGCGCGCCATGCGGCTGCGCTACGCCCTGTCCGACGCCTCGACCGAACCGGCGGTGTACTGGCGCATCACCGACAACTGGGTGGAGCTCTCGCTGCGCTTCCTCGTGCACGCCCGCGGGGTGCGCGACGTCAAGGACGCGATGACCCGGCACATCCTCTCCGGGCTCGACGAGGCCGGGATCGGCATCGCCTCGGCCACGTTCGAGGTGGTAGGCGTGCCCCCGGTGCGCCTGGAGCGGCCCGAGGACCCGGCGTAGCCCCGGGGCGCCCCGGAGCGCTTCACGGCCGGTCGATCGCCCTCGTCGGCTCCTGTGCGCTCACGTCCAGCAGGTCGCTGCGGCCGGCCTCCTCGTGCGGCGCCTGCTCGCCCTCTCGGCGCTGCCACACCTGCAGCGTGCGTGCTGCCGGGTCCGCGACGATGATCTCCTCCACGCCGTGCGCGGCGGAGGAGGTGAGCTTCGCGAAGGTCTCGTCGCCGGGGCTGAGCACCACGATGACCGCCGCGGCGGACGGCACGTGGACGTCTGACGGACGGGCGCGGAACGACGTGGTGGCTGCCCTCCCACACCTCGTCGGAGCGGTCCTGCCCGAGCCGCTGGCACTCTGCGAGCCAGTCGTCGATGGCCGGTGGTCGCTCGCCGCGGGAGAGCGTGCTCACGAGAGCAGCCTGCCGCACGCGGGCGCTGGGACCGGTGGCGAGGAGCGACGCCGCGATCCGGGTGCGACGCTCACCGCATGAGGGCCATGACGGACGGGGCGTTCCGCGAGGACCAGTGGCGCCGGCGCCACGAGGGGCGGGTCGGGCCGGTCAACGCCCTGGTCGAGGCGCTCAACGCCGAGCGCCCCGAGAGGATGGGGCCCGTCCCCCACGTCCCCCCGCACGACGGCGGCGTCGAGGCCCAGGTCCTCTCCCTGCTCTCCAACCCCGGGCCCGCGGCAGGAGGCCCGAGGGGCAGCGGCTTCGCCTCCGTGGAGAACGGCGCGCCGTCGTCCCAGCGGCTGATCCGTGCGCGGGAGGCCTCCGGGCTGGCGGACGATCAGGCGATCCTCTGGAACGCCGTGCCCTGGTACGTCCACGAGACCGGGGCCGGGCGCGTCACCGCCGCCCAGCGCCAGGCCGGCGTCGAGCCGTTGCACCGCCTGCTGGTCCTGCTCCCCCGGCTGCGCGCCGTCGTGCTCCACGGCGGTGACGCCCGCGACGGCTGGGCCCGCCTGCTGCGCGCCCACCCCGACGCCGGTGACGGGCTGGCCGTGGTGAGCACGTGGCACCCCAGCAACCAGGTCTTCGCCGTGCCGCCCACGAAGCGGGCCCAGCGCGAGGCCGACCTCGTCGGCGCCTACGTCACCGCGGCGGGTGCCTGCGGCTGACCGGACGCCCGGGCGCGCGCAGCCACGGACGTGCACCGCGACCCGTCGGAGGCCGACACGCCGCTCAGGCGGTCCCCGCTGCACGTCCGCGGGCGCAGCTCACGGGAGGCGGGGCTCAGCGTCCGCGGCCGTGAGGCTCAGCGGAGGTGGCGCTCACAGGGCGCAGCCGTCAGGGCCGCACGCGGCGGCGTCGTCACCGCCGGACGTGACGGTGACCAGCTGCGGGCGCTGCGCCCACGCGGTCTCGAGCACCTCGAGCAGCGCCTCGACCGGCTGGGCGCCCGCCACGCCGTAGCGCCGGTCGACGACGAAGAACGGCACGCCGGTCGCCCCCAGGGCTGCGGCCTCGGCCTCCTCGGCGCGCACCTCGGCCAGGAACGTCCCCTCCTCGAGGACCTCGGCGACCTCGCGCGCGTCGAGGCCCGCCTCAGCGCCCAGGCGCACCAGCACGTCGTGGTCACCGACCGACTCGCCCTCGGTGAAGTACGCCCGCATCAGCCGCTCCTTCACCGCGTCCTGCAGCGCCGCGCCGCCGCGCTGCGCCGCGAGGTGGATCACGCGGTGCGCGTCGACGGTGTTCGCGGCCACCGCCCGGTCGAAGCGCAGGTCGACGCCGACCTCCGAGCCGCGCGCGACCATGGTGTCGATCATCTGCTGGGCCGCCGCCACGTCGGTGCCGTACTTGGTGGCGAGCCGGGTCGCGTACGACGCGCGCTCCTCGGGCGGCGTGCCGGCCGGGGCGCTGACCGCCGTGGGGTCGAGCTCGAAGGCCCGCCACACCACCTCGACCTCGTCGGCGTGCTCGAACCTCTCCAGCGCGGCCTCGAGGTGGCGCTTGCCGATCCAGCACCACGGGCACACCACGTCCGACCAGACCTCGACCCTCATGTGCCCTGCAACGCGTCGGCGCGGCGCTGCTGTTCCGGCCCGGGGCACGGCGAGCGGGGACCCGGGGCGCGCGACACCGGCGTGTCGCCCGCACCAGATCCCCGCTCGACGCGGTGGGCCCTCCGGGAGAGTGGGCTCAGCCGGCGAGGACCCCGCCGAGGCGCGAGTGACGGTGCATGTCCTTGTAGAGCAGGTACCGGAAGCTGTCCGGCCCGCCGGCGTAGCAGGCCTGGGGGCAGAACGCGCGCAGCCACATGAAGTCGCCGGCCTCGACCTCCACCCAGTCCTCGTTCAGCAGGTACACGGCCTTGCCCTCCAGGACGAAGAGCCCGTGCTCCATGACGTGCGTCTCGGGGAACGGGATGGCCCCGCCCGGGGCGAAGGTCACGATCGTCACGTGCATGTCGTGGCGCACGTCGAGGGGGTCCACGAACCGGCTGGTCGCCCACGCGCCGTCGGTGCCGGCCATGGCGGTCGGCTCGACGTCCTGCTCGTTCGTCACGAAGGACTCGGGGGCCTCGACGCCGTCGACCGTCTCGTAGCGCTTGCGGATCCAGTGGAAGGAGGCCGCGTCCCCGCCGGTGTTGTGCAGGGTCCACGACGCGCCCGGCGCCAGGAAGGCGTACCCGCCGGGGGCGAGCACGTGCTCCTCCCCGGCGAGGGTGAGGGTCAGCTCGCCTCCGACGACGAACAGCACGGCCTCGGCGCCCGGGTCGCTCTCGGGGTCGTCGCTGCCCCCGCCGGGAGCCACCTCGACGAGGTACTGCGAGAAGGTCTCGGCGAACCCGGTCAGCGGCCGGGCGAGGACCCAGACCCGGGTCTCCTCCCAGTGCGGCAGACCCTGCGTGGTGATGTCGCGCATGGTGCCCTTGGGGATCACCGCGTAGGCGGTGGTGAAGCGGGCCCGGTCGGTGGTCAGCTCCCGCTGGCCGGGAAGACCTCCGGCGGGCACGTGGTAGGTGCGGTGCGGGGCGTTCGCGCTCATGCTCGTCCTCTGCTCAGGAGCCGCCCGCGGGGAGCAGCGCCGATGTCGATGACCTCGCCGGCGAGCCAGGTGCTGCGCACCACGCCTGCGAGGGCCCGGCCGTCGTAGGCCGAGATCTGGTTCTTGTGGTGCAGCTTCTTCACGTCGACCACGAAGGCGTCGTCGGGGGCGAAGACGGAGAAGTCGGCGGCGTAGCCGATCGAGATGTGTCCCTTGGTGGTCAGACCCACCTGCTTCGCCGGGTTCTCGGCCATCCACTTCACGACGTCGCACAGCGTGTAGCCGCGGCGGCGCGCCTGGCTCCACACCGCGGGAAGGCTGACCTGGAGCCCGGCCACGCCGCCCCAGGCGGTGCCGAAGTCACCGGTGTCGAGGTGCTTGAGGTCGATGGTGCTCGGTGAGTGGTCGGTGACGATGCAGTCGATGTCGCCGTCGGCGACGCCCTTCCACAGCCGCTCGCGGTTGTCGGCCTCGCGGATCGGCGGGCAGCACTTGTACTCCGTCGCGCCGTTCGGGATCTCCTCGGAGGACAGGCAGAGGTAGTGGGGGGTGGTCTCGACGGTGAGGCGGACGCCGTCGCGGCGCGCGGTGGCGATCATGGGCAGCGCGTCAGAGCTGGACAGGTGGAGGATGTGCACCCGCGCCCCCGTCCACCGGGCACGCTCGATGACCTGGGCGATGGCGAGGTTCTCGGCCCCGCGCGGCCGCGAGGCCAGGAAGTCGGCGTAGACGTCGCCGTTCGGCGTCGGGGCGTTGTCGATGGCGTTCTCGTCCTCCGCGTGGACGATCATCATCGCCCCGTAGGAGCGCAGCTGGCGCAGGGCCCGCTCGAGCTGCTCGGAGTCCAGGTGCGGGAACTCCTCCACCCCGGAGAACAGCAGGAAGCACTTGAACCCGAAGACCCCGGCGTCGTGGAGGCCGCGCAGGTGCTCGAAGTTGTCGGGCACGGAGCCGCCCCAGAAGCCGACGTCCATCCACACCTTGTCCTTCGCGACCTCGCGCTTGGTCGCCAGCGCCTCGACGGTGGTGGTCGGCGGCAGCGAGTTCAGGGGCATGTCGACGAGGGTGGTCACCCCCCCGGCGGCGGCGGCCTTCGTGGCGCTCTCGAAACCCTCCCAGTCGGTGCGCCCCGGCTCGTTGACGTGCACGTGGGTGTCGACGAGCCCGGGCAGCAGGACCTCGTCGTCACCGAGCTCGACCACGCGGTCGCCGGTGATGTCGGAGTCCAACGGCTCGATCGCCGTGATGATGCCGTCGCGCACGCCGATGCAGCGCGCCACCTCTCCTGCCGCGGTGATGACGCGCGGGGCGCGGAACACCGTGTCGAACAACCGATCATCGTCCATGAGGACCTCCTCGTCGTGGTGCTCGTCAGGATCTCTCACCGGTGGCGAGGTGCTCGCCCCGGTCGGCTCAGTGCTCACGGGCCGCGGCCCGGTCCGCGACGAGCCCGGGCAGCGCCTCGGCGATGCGGGCCCCGATGCGGTGCAGCAGCGGTCCGGGGCGGGTCATGCACTCCTCCAGGTCGTCGCTGACGTCGGTCAGCGCCCAGGCCGCGGAGATCCCCGCCGCCCGGAGCGCGGCCTCGTCCAGGTCGAGCCTGCCGCACACCGCCACGGTGGTGCTCCCCGCCGCAGCCGCCGCGGCCGCGACGCCCGCCGGCGCCTTGCCGCTGAGGGTCTGCTCGTCGAGGCGCCCCTCGCCCGTGACCACGAGGTCGGCGCCGTCGAGGGCCTCGTGGAAGCCGACGAGGTCCAGGACCAGGTCGATGCCCGGGCGCATGCGCGCGTCGAGCACCGCCAGGGCGGCGAACCCGACACCGCCGGCGGCGCCGGCACCGGGCGTGGCAGGGTCGGTGGACCCGCCGGGGACGGCCTGCTCGACCAGGGCGGCCCACCGCGCCAGCGCGGCGTCGAGCGCGTCGACGTCCTCGGGCGTGGCTCCCTTCTGGGGGCCGTAGACGGCCGCGGCGCCGTCCGGGCCGAGCAGGGGGTTGTCGACGTCGCAGGCGACGACGACGTCGCACTCGCGCAGGCGCGCGTCGAGCCCCGAGAGGTCGAGCCTCTGCGCCTCGGCGAGGCCACCGCCGCCGTCGGGGACCTGAGCGCCGTCGGCCCCGGTGAGCCGGGCGCCGAGGGCGCTCAGCATGCCGGCGCCGCCGTCGGTGCTGGCGCTGCCGCCGATCGCCAGGACGATGGTGCGCGCGCCGGCGTCCAGCGCCGCGACGATCACCTCGCCCGTGCCGCGGGAGCTGGCGTCCAGCGGGGCCAGGACCCCGCCGGGCAGCTGCGAGAGGCCGGAGACCTCCGCCATCTCCACCACCGCCGTGCCCTCGCGGCGGGCCCAGCGGGCGTCGCGCTCCGCTCCGGTGGGCCCGTGGGCCCGGCTGGTGCGCTCCTCGTACCCGGCAGCGACCGCGGCCTCGACGGTCCCGTCCCCACCGTCGGCCACGGGCACCACCGAGACCTCCACGTCGGGGGCGGACGAGGAGATGCCGCTGGCGAGGTGGGCGGCCACCTCGGCGGCCGTGAGGGTGCCCTTGAACTTGTCGGGGGCGAGCAGCACGCGCGTCATGGGGCACCTCTTCGTCGAGGGCTGCCCGCCCGCGGTGGGCCGGCGGGCAGCGGGGTGGGGCCGGTCGTGGGGGTGAGGCTAGGACAGGTCAGCGCGGAGGGTGCCTGTCAGTCCAGGTTGGCGATCGCCGTGGGGGCGTCGATCCCCTGCTCGGCGAGCTCCTCGAACTCCACCACGCCGTCGATCTGCTGGCCCATGGAGATGTTGGTGACGCGCTCGAGCATGATCTCGAC
>JARIBR010000100.1 GCA_029258695.1 Quadrisphaera sp. | reverse complement strand
GCCGTGGGAGCGGCTGGTGAACACCGGGAACTTCCTCTCGACCACCACCTACGGCAGCCGTGAGGAGGCCGACGCCGCCGCCGCCGTCGTCCGGCGCGTCCACACCTACATCGGCGGCTTCGACCCGGTCACCGGCACCACGTACCGGGCCGACGACCCGGACCTGCTGCTGTGGGTCCACGCCGGTCTCGTGTCCTCCCAGGTGGAGGTGGTCGGGCGGGGGCGGCGCGGTGGTCTCGACGCCGGGCTGGCGGACGAGTACGTCGCCGAGCAGGTCCGCGCGGCGCGCCTCGTCGGTCTGGACCCCGTCGTGGTGCCCGCCTCCGTCGCCGACCTCGACGACTACCTGAGCGACGTGCGCGACGACCTGGTGGTCACCCGTGCGGCGCGCGAGGCCGCCTCGTACGTCCTGGCGCCCCCGCTCCCGGGGCCCGTGCTGCTCACCGCACCGGTGCGTCCCGCGTGGGCCGCCGTCATCTCCCTGTCCTACGCGGCCCTGCCCGGCTGGGCGCGCGGCATGTACGCCCTCCCGGGCCTGCCCGGCCGGTCGCGGGCCTCGGAGCCGGTGACGACGGCCGCGCTGCGGGCCGCGCGGACCACGCTGGCCGGCGCCGGAGCGCTCGCGCCGGGGCTGATGCACCCCGAGGAGGCCTACGCCCGCCGACGCCGGGCCGCCGCCTAGCCGCGATGTCCAGGCTGGGCAGCCCGCCCGGACACCACACCTGGTGGTCCCGGGCCGGGTCTAGCCGCGGCTCCCGGGCGCCGACCCCGACGCGGCGTCGAGGTCGAGGCCGGTGGCGATCGCGACGATGCGCTCGAAGCTCTCCGGCGACGTCGAGTTCTCCCCGAGCCGGTTGCGCTTGCCGGTGCCGTGGTAGTCCGACGACCCCGTGGTGAACAGGTCGTGCCGCCGGGCGAAGGCGCGCAACCAGGCCCGGTCCTCGCTGGTGTGGTCGCGGTGGTCGACCTCGATGCCGGGCATGCCCGCGGCGACCATCGCCTCGAGCACCCCCTCGTCGATGACGGTGCCCCGCGCCCGCGCCAGGGGATGGGCGATCACCGGGACGCCGCCTGCCCGTCGCACCAGGGTGACCATCTCGACGGGGTCCGGGGAACCGAGCCCGAGCATGTACCGCGACGACGTCGCCAGGACGCCGGCGAAGGCCTCGTCGCGGCTGCGCACCACGCCGGCCGCCACGAGCGCATCGGCCACGTGCGGCCGTCCCACCGTCGCACCCACCGCCGCCTGCGCGAGCACGTCGTCCCACGTGACGGGGAAGTCGGCGGAGAGGAGCTCGGTCATCCGCCGGGCGCGGTGCAGCCGGGTGGCGCGGGCCTCGGCCAGCAGGCTCGAGAGCGTCGTGTCGCCGGGGTCGTGCAGGTAGCTGAGCAGGTGGACGCTCGTCCGCCCCGAGCGAGCGGTGATCTCCGCGCCGGGCACGAGGAGCACGCCGGCCGCCCGCGCCGCCCCTGCCGCCTCGGCCCAGCCAGCGGTGGAGTCGTGGTCGGTGATGGCCAGGACGTCCACCCCTGCGCTGGCCGCGCTCGCCACCAGCGCGGCGGGGGTCTCCGTCCCGTCCGAGGCCGTGGAGTGCGCGTGGAGGTCTATCAGCACCTGCGAAGCCTAGGCGGGGACCTCCGCCCCGGTGGTGGGCGGCGAGGAACGCCGGAGGTGGGAGCATCGGGGGGTGAGCGAGAACCCGTCCCCGTCGACCACCGCGACCGGCCCGACGTCCCCCACCACCTCGCCCGCCGCGGACAGCGACGGCGCGCAGCCGCTGTCCGCGCGCGGCGCCAACCGGAGCCAGCGCCCCACCTCGGCGGCGTTCAAGGAGCTCATCGCCCGGGGGTGGGGCGAGCGGCCGCCCCCGCCCGAGCGCGCCGAGGCCGCCCCGTGGGCTGCCGGTCGCCGCGAGATGCTCTCGCAGCTCTTCCCCGGCGACCGGCTCGTCGTCCCCGCCGGCCCCCTGAAGGTGCGCAGCAACGACACCGACTACCGCTACCGCCCGCACGCGGCGTTCAGCCACCTCACCGGCCTCGGCGCCGACCGCGAGCCGGACGCGGTGCTCGTCCTCGAGCCCCGCGCGACCGGCGAGCAGGGCGCGGGCGGCGAGCAGGGCGCGGGCGGGCACGAGGCGATGCTCTTCGTCCGTCCGCGCGCGGAGCGTGACAGCGAGGAGTTCTACGCCGACGCCCGCTACGGCGAGTTCTGGGTGGGGGTGCGCCCCTCGCTCGAGGAGACCACGGCCGAGCTGGACCTCACCGCGCGCCACGTCGACGACCTCCCGGGCGTGCTGGCCGCCCTGCTCCCGGACGGCAGCGACCCGGCGGAAAACACGGCGGGCTCCACCGCGGACGACACCGCGGGCTCCACCGCGGACGACACGGCCGACGCCGCGCCCCCCCGCTCGCGGCTGCGCCTGGTGACCGACGCCGACCCGATCGTCGCGGCCGCGGTCGGTCGCGCCTTCGCCGACGGCGCCCCGGTGGCCACCGACGAGGACGACGAGCTCGTCGAGGCGCTGTCGACCATGCGGCTGGTCAAGGACGCGTGGGAGGTCGACCAGATGCGCGAGGCGGTGGCCGCGACGGTCACCGGGTTCGAGCAGGTGGTCTGCGCCCTGCCGCGCGCCGCGGCCCACGCGCGCGGCGAGCGCGTGGTCGAGACCGCCTTCGAGGGCGTCGCCCGCACCGAGGGCAACGGCGTGGGCTACGAGACCATCGCCGCTGCCGGCGAGCACGCGTGCACGCTGCACTGGATCCGCAACGACGGGCCGGTGCCCGGCGACGGCCTCGTGCTCGTGGACGCCGGCGTGGAGACGGTCTCGCTCTACACCGCCGACGTCACCCGCACCCTGCCGGTGGCGGGGCGCTTCAGCGACGTGCAGCGCCGCGTCTACTCCGCGGTGCTGGAGGCGGCCGACGCCGGGTTCGCCGCCTGCCGGCCCGGCGCGCTGTTCCGCCACGTCCACGACGCCGCGATGGAGGTCATCGCGGCGCGGCTGCACGAGTGGGGCATCCTCGAGGTCCCCGTGGCGCAGGCCCTGGACGCCGACGAGGGCGGGCAGCACCGACGCTGGATGGTCCACGGGACCTCGCACCACCTGGGTCTCGACGTCCACGACTGCGCGCAGGCCCGGCGCGACGCCTACCTCGACGCCGAGCTGGTGCCGGGCATGGTCCTCACCATCGAGCCGGGGCTGTACTTCAAGCCCGACGACCTGCTGGTCCCCGAGGAGCTGCGCGGCATCGGGGTGCGCATCGAGGACGACGTCCTCGTCACCCCCGACGGCTGCGAGAACCTCTCCGCGGCCCTGCCGCGCGAGCCCGGGGCCGTCGAGGCGTGGATGGCCTCGCTGCGCTGAGCGCTCCGCGTGGCAGCGGCCCCTGTCCCCGGAGAGGGACGGGGGCCGCTGCGGCGAGGCCGGGGCGGGCTCAGAGCGCGCCAGCTCCGGGCCCGCCGAGGTCGCGCACGCCGTCGAGGTTCTCGAGCAGGGAGCGCGCGCGGTCCACCTCCTGGGAGCAGACCACCGCGTAGCGGCTCGCCATGATGGTGTTCACGGCCGTGAAGTCCCGCTGGCCGCGCGTGGCGGCGTGGGAGACCACCCCGAACAGGATGCCGAAGGCCGCCCCGATGAGGATCGCGGCGAGCACCGAGCTGCCGAGCCCCGCGCCTCCCAGCAGGGACAGCAGCAGTCCGACGAAGAGACCGAACCAGGCGCCCGAGAGAGCGCCGCGCAGCGCCACGGTGCCGTAGGTGAGGCGGCCGAGCACCTTCTCCACGCTGCGCAGGTCGGTGCCCACGATGGAGGTGTGCTGGACGGGGAACTCCTCGTCGGAGAGGTGGTCCACCGCGCGCTGCGCCTCCAGGTAGGTGGCGTAGGAGGCGATCTCCACACCCTGCGGCAGCGCCATGGCGCCGCGCCCGGTGGATCCGGGGCCGCCTGCTCCCCCGCTGCCGGCGGGCGGCCTGGTCATCGACATGTCAGGAGGACTCGCCCTCGCCGGCCTCGGCCAGCTCCGCGGCGTCGCTCTCGTGCTCGGCGCCGCGGGTGGACAGCTCCCCGGCGGAGTTCTCCAGGTGGGCACGGATGAACCACTGGAACTGCTCGAGGTCGGTGCTCTGGCCGATGAGCATGTCGTTGGTGATCGGGTCCAGCGCGTCGGTGGCCTCGATGGCGGTGCGGTGGTCGGTGATGACCCCGGTGTAGACGAGCTCGAGGGCTCCCAGGTGCTCGATGGCACCGGCGCGCCCGATGGAGTAGTCGTCCCAGCTGCGTGCCTCGACGAGCGCCCCGGGGGTGCCGACGGGGCTCTGCCCGAGGGTCGCGATGCGCTCGGCGACCGTGTCGACCATCTTGCGCACCGTCTTGACCTGGGGGTCGAGCATCTCGTGGATGCCGATGAAGTGGGTGCCGACGACGTTCCAGTGGACGTGCTTGAGGGTCAGCGCCAGGTCGTTGAGGGCGTGGAGACGGTCCTGGAGGATCGTCGCGACGGTGGTGCTGTCCTCGACGGACATGCCGGGGACGCCGTAGCTGCCGCCCCCGCCGGTCGACGCGGTCGGGGCTGAGGTGTCTGTGCTCATGGCTCCACGGTAACCAGGCCGAGGCGATCGCACCATCACGGCCGCCCGCCGGCGAGCGTGCCCACTATCCTTCCCCCGTGCCGACCACCGTCTCCCGCGTCTACGCCGGGCGGCTGGCGGGCTCGGACGTCTTCGACCCCCTCGGCGACCCGGTGGGGCGCGTGCGCGACGTGGTGCTCATCCCGCGCGAGACGCTGAGACCGCGCGCGGTCGGGCTCGTCGTGGAGGTGCCGGGTCGCCGCCGCGTCTTCGTCCCGCTGACCCGGGTCACGTCCATGGGCGCCGGGCAGGTCATCACCACGGGGCTGCTGAACATGCGCCGCTTCACCCAGCGCCCCACCGAGGTCCTGGCGCTGGGCGACCTCCTCGAGCGCACGGTGACCGTGCCGGCCGCCGCGCTGGCCACCGACGGGGCGCCTCCGGGGCGCACCACGAGCGCTGCGACGGTCGAGGACGTGGCCCTGGAGGTCCAGCGCAACGGCGACTGGGAGGTCAGCCGCCTCTTCGTCCGCGAGGTCACCCCGCACACCCTCGGCAACCGCCTGCGCCGGCGCCGCGGGACCTCCGCGGTGGTGGACGTGCGCGAGGTCGACGACCTCTTCGACGCCCGCGGCGAGCAGGGCTCCTTGATGCTCGCCGCGTCCTACGCCGACATGCGCCCCCCGGACGTCGCCGACGCGCTCCACGAGATGTCGACCCGCCGGCGCGTCGAGGTGGGCGTGGAGCTCGCGGACGACCGTCTCGCCGACGTGCTGCAGGAGCTCCCCGGCGAGGACCAGGTCGAGATCCTCAACGCCCTGGGCCGCGACCGCGCCGCCGACGTGCTCGAGGAGATGGAGCCCGACGACGCCGCGGACCTCCTCGGGGAGCTGAGCGAGGAGCAGCGCGAGCAGCTCCTGGTGCTCATGGAGCCCGACGAGGCCGCCGACGTGAGGCGCCTGCTGGCCTACGGCGGGAACACCGCGGGCGGGATGATGACCACCGAGCCGGTGATCCTCGGCCCCGAGGCCACCGTCGCCCAGGCCCTGGCCACCGTGCGCCGCGAGGAGCTGCACGCCTCGCTGGCCGCGGCGGTGTTCGTCTGCCGCCAGCCCCACGAGACCCCGACGGGGCGTCTCGTGGGGATGGTCCACCTGCAGCGCCTGCTGCGCGAGCCGCCCCACGAGGCGATCGGCACCATGGTCGAGAAGGACGTCGAGGCATTGCCCGCGGACGCCCCGCTCGAGACGGTCACCCGCCGCCTGGCCACGTACGACCTCGTCTCGGTCCCCGTCGTCGACGAGGCCGGGCGGCTGCTCGGGGCGGTCACCGTCGACGACGTCCTCGCCCACCTGCTGCCCGACGACTGGCGCGAGGCCGACAGCCGCGAGCGGGACGGCGTCACGGCACCGTCCGTCGTCGCGCCCGCCCCGAGCCCGCGAGGGTCGCTCCGTGGCTGAGCGCCGCGGCGACCTGGACACGCCGCTGGCGGCTCGGCGGCGGTTCCTGCCGCGCACCCGCGTGGACCCGGAGAGCTTCGGGCGCCTGTCCGAGGGCTTCGCCCGCTTCATGGGCACCCCGCGCTTCCTGCTGTACATGACGCTGTTCGTCCTCGTGTGGCTGGTGTGGAACACCTTCGCCCCGGAGGGCGCCCAGTTCGACCCCCGGGCCCTGAACTACACGCTGCTCACGCTGATCCTCTCCCTGCAGGCCTCCTACGCGGCGCCGTTGATCCTCCTCGCGCAGAACCGCCAGGACGACCGCGACCGCGTCTCCCTCGAGCAGGACCGGGTGCGCGCCGAGCGCAACCTCGCCGACACCGAGTACCTGGCCCGCGAGGTCGCGGCGCTGCGCATCGCCCTGGGCGAGGTGGCGACCCGCGACTTCGTGCGCGGGGAGCTCCGGTCGCTGCTCAGCGAGCTGGACCGCGCCGCCGACGAGCGCGCCGAGGCCGAGCGGGAGGCCGAGGACCGCGCGGCCGACGAGCGCGCCGCGGAGCGCGAGACGCAGGCGCGGCTCGACGACGCCGGTGCCGGTGGCGGGGCAGGCACCGGCACCCCTGATGACCGGGTCACCAGGTCGAGCGACTGACTGAACCCGGACGGGTGATCTGCCGATGAACCCCTCATGGACCGATCAACGCTGACGCCCCCGGCCACCCGCGGGGGCGCGGGGACCTCCGGCGCGACCTCGCTGCGCTCGCTCCAACGACGCCGTCTCGGCGACGTGCTGGTCGCCGCGGGGGTCATCACCGACGAGCAGCTGGTGGACGCCCTGAAGCAGCAGCGCGCCGCCACCGGCCCGCGCAAGCGCCTCGGCGAGCTCCTCGTCGACCTCGGCCTGACCGACGAGCGCGCCATCGCCCGGGCGCTCGCCAGCCAGCTCGGCCTGGAGACCGTCGACCTCTCACACTTCCAGCCGGCCCCGGACGCGGTCCGCCTGCTCCCCCAGGCGGTCGCCGAGCGCGCCCGCATCCTCGTGCTCGACCGCAACGCGTCCGGGCTGGTCATCGCCACGGCCGACCCCACCAACGTCATCGCGCTCGACGACGTCAAGCTGCACACCGGCGCGCCCGGCCTCCTCGTCAAGGTCGCCACCGCCTCGGCCATCCGGGACCAGCTGGCCCGTGCCTGGAGCCTGGGCGGAGGGGGGTCCGGCGGCGCCAGCGTCTCCACGATCGTCGACGACGACGACCTGTTCGACGGCGTCGCCGACCCCCGCGCCGTCGAGGCGGGCGACGAGGCGGCGGACGACGAGTCGACGCCCATCGTCCGGCTGGTCACCAAGATGCTCGCCGACGCGGTGAAGCTGCGGGCCTCCGACATCCACGTCGAGACCCAGCGCACCGAGCTGCGGGTGCGCTACCGCATCGACGGCGTGCTGCGCGACGTCATGACCACCTCGCGCCGGGCCGCCGGCACGGTCGTCTCCCGCCTGAAGATCATGTCCGGTCTGGACATCGCCGAGCGCCGCGTGCCCCAGGACGGGCGGGCCCGGATCAGCGTCGACGGCGTCGCCATCGACTGCCGCGTCTCCACGCTCCCGGCCCTGCACGGCGAGAAGGTCGTCATCCGGCTGCTCTCCCGCGGCGAGGACGTCGCCCCCCTGGAGACCCTCGGCTTCGACCCCCCACAGCTCACGGCCTTCACCCGGGCGCTGTCCGTGCCCCAGGGGCTGGTCCTCATCACCGGGCCCACCGGGTCCGGCAAGACGAACACGCTGTACTCCGCGCTGGCGAAGATCCTCACCCCGGAGAAGAACATCGTCACCCTCGAGGACCCCGTCGAGGTCCAGCTCCCGGGCATCACCCAGGTCCAGGTGAACGTGCGCGCCGGCATGACCTTCCAGGCGGGGCTGCGCTCCATCCTGCGCCAGGACCCGGACATCGTCCTCGTCGGGGAGGTGCGCGACACCGAGACCGCCGAGCTGGCCCTGAAGGCCTCGCTGACCGGGCACCTCGTGCTCACCACCCTGCACACGAACTCCGCGGTGGCAGCCCTCACGCGCCTCGTCGACATGGGCGCCCAGCCCTTCCTCGTCGCGTCGTCGCTGACGGCGTCCGTGGCGCAGCGCCTGGTCCGCCGCCCCTGCACCACGTGCGCCGCGCCCTACGTGCCCGACGACGACGTGCTCGTCCCCCTCGAGCTCACCGCCGATGACCTGCGCGGGGCCACCCCGGTGCGGGGCACGGGCTGCCCCGACTGCGGCCAGACCGGCTACCGCGGGCGCACCGCGGTCTACGAGGTGCTCACCGTGGACGCGGAGATGCGCGCCGCCCTCATGCACGACGCCTCCGAGACCGCCATCGCCGAGGTGGCGCAGCGCCAGGGGATGGTCAGCCTCCGCGGGTCGGCGATCGCCAAGGCCCTGCGCGGGCAGACCACCTTCGAGGAGGCGCTGCGGGTGACGTGAGGCGAGAGGGCCCCCCTCCGGTCGCCGCCCGGTCGCCGTCGGTGCGCACACCTCCACGGCGTCCGTAGCCTGGGGGGGTGCAGGTTCCCCCCGTCACCGAGACCGCCGTCCGAGGCGCCCTGGCCGGGGTGCTGGACCCCGAGATCCGCCGCCCGCTCACCGAGCTGGGCATGGTCGGTGCGATCGACGTCGAGACCGGCGAGCACGGCGCGCGGGTGACCGTCACGGTCCTGCTCACCACGTCCGCCTGCCCGCTGCGCGGCACCCTGACGGAGTCGGTGCGCGCCGCGGTCCTGCCCCTCGCCGGCGTGGTCGACGTCGACGTGCCCCTCGACGTGATGGACGCCGAGCAGCGCGCGGCGCTGCGGCTCACGCTGCGCGGCGGCCGGGCGGAGAAGACCATCCCGTTCGCCGCGAAGGGCTCCCTGACCAGGGTCATCGCGGTGGCGTCCGGCAAGGGCGGGGTCGGCAAGTCGACCGTCACGGTCAACCTCGCCGTCGCGATGGCCGCCGCCGGGCTGTCCGTCGGGGTCGTCGACGCGGACGTCCACGGGTTCTCGGTGCCGGGGATGATCGGCGTCACCCACGCCCCCGTCAAGCTCGACGACATGATCATCCCGCCCGTGGCGCACGGCGTGAAGGTGGTCTCGATGGGCATGTTCGCCCCGCCCGGCCAGCCCGTGCTGCACCGCGGTCCGCTGCTGCACCGCGCGCTGGAGCAGTTCCTCACCGACGTGCACTTCGGCGACCTCGACGTGCTGCTCCTGGACCTGCCCCCGGGCACGGGGGACATCCCCATCTCGCTCGCCCAGCTGCTGCCCGGCGCAGGGCTGCTCGTGGTCACCACCCCGCAGCCGGCCGCCGCGGACGTGGCGGTGAGGGCCGGATCGCTCGCCCGGCGCACCGGCTCGCCCGTCCTGGGGGTGGTGGAGAACATGGCCTGGCTCACCCAGCCGGACGGCTCCCGGCTCGAGGTCTTCGGCTCCGGCGGCGGGGCGAGCGTCGCCGCGGCGCTGACCACCGACGACGACGCGGTCGAGCTTCTCGCGCAGGTGCCGCTGGACCCGGCGCTGCGCGAGGGCGGCGACGACGGCCTGCCCGTGGTGCTCAGCGCCCCAGGCTCCCCCGCGGCGGTGGCCCTCACAGCGCTCGCGGAGCGCCTCGGCCGCAGGCCCCGGGGGCTCGCCGGCCGCTCCCTGCAGGTCTCGGTGCGCTGAGGGAGACGCCCGAGGTTCCCTGCGCGCCGCGCCGGTCACCCGGCGGGGACCGCGCCGGTCACCCGCCGGGCGTCGTGCGTCATCTCCAGCCGTGCTCGTCACGCAGCCGGCGCGCCACCGCGTCGAAGCGGTCCCGGGCCAGGACGGAGCCCTCCCGGCGCACGTCGCCGTCCTCGACGACCAGCACGCGGTCCAGCCGCACCCACGAGGAGCGGTGCTCGCGGTCCCACGCCCCGGGCCCGAGGGCCGCCCAGCCCTCGTCGCCGTCGTGGTTCCTCGAGGAGAGCATGAGGGCGAGCACGTCAGGTCCCTCGCGGCCCACCACCAGCACCGGGCGGTCCTTGCCGCGCGTCGGGTCCTCCTCGTAGGCCACCCACGTCCACACGACCTCTCCGGGGTCGGCGTCGCCGTCCAGGTCCGGGGCGTAGGAGATCTCGCGGGACGCCTCAGCGGAGGAGCGCAGGCGAGGAGGGCGTCCCCGGCCGGCCGGCGAGGACTCCCCCGGGCGCTGCCCGCCCGGTCGGCGCCGGTCGGTGTGGCGACCACGACCCACCGGTCCACCGGGCGTGGTGCGGTCCACCCGGATGACGGTGCGGTCCACCGCTCGCGGGTCCGCCGCGGCCTCTCGACCGCCCCGGCGCGCATCCACCGCCCGGGCCACCAGCCGAGGGACCTCGCTCGACGCCACCGTCAGCAGACGCCGCCCCCACCGCCTCCACCCCGTGGCCACGACGTCACCCTAGAGGAGGTGATCAGGTGGCGTCGGAGTCGTACGGGGTGGTGACCTCCGCTGCGTCGGTGGACGCGTCGGCGTCGCCTGAGCGGCCACCCCGCGGCGCCGCAGCCCTGCTGGCCGCCGCACCGCCCGA
>JARIBR010000092.1 GCA_029258695.1 Quadrisphaera sp. | reverse complement strand
TGGGGCGGCGGGATGACGGCGTTCCGCGGCGTGGACACCACCCGTCCCCTGGACTCCGGCGTCGTCAGCGGCGTCGCCGCGTCGAGCGTCCGTGACCTCGTCACCGACGGGGTGACGACGCAGACCGCGGGGGCCATGGTGGTCGGGGGCGTCGGCGTGAACTCGCGCACGGCCACCGCCACCCCGCCCGCCGGGTGGACCCAGGCCTGGCAGAGCGTCGGCGGGCAGGACGGGGCGCTCTCGTGGCAGAGCCGGCCCGTGCCCGGGCCCACCGGAGCGCTGGCGTGGCGGCTCAGCAGCAGCGGGACGGGCGGCGCGTGGGCCGTGGCCCTGCGCCCCGCGGCGTCCTGAGCCGAGCGGTCGTCCGGAGGGCGCGCTTCCCGGGCGCACCGCACGCCGGGCACGCGGCGGGCGTGCGCACCGGGAGCTGACGGGCACGGGGACGTCCGCGCGCGCTCGTCCCGCTACGCTCGATCCGCGGCGCTGGAGGCTCGGCGCCGCCCGCCCGCACCATCCCCGTCACCAGGAGGCATACCGTGGCCAGCATCGAGGCCGTCGGCGCTCGCGAGATCCTCGACTCTCGCGGCAACCCGACCATCGAGGTCGAGGTCGCTCTCGACGACGGCACCACGGCCCGCGCCGCCGTGCCCTCCGGCGCGTCGACGGGGGCGTTCGAGGCCGTCGAGCGCCGCGACGGCGACGAGGAGCGCTACGGAGGGAAGGGCGTCGAGAGCGCCGTGGACGCGGTCATCGACCAGATCGCCCCCGAGCTGCTGGGCTTCGAGGCCTCCGAGCAGCGCCTCGTCGACCAGGCGATGATCGACCTCGACGGCACCGACGACAAGAGCGCGCTGGGTGCCAACGCCATCCTCGGGGTGTCGCTGGCCACCGCCCGCGCCGCCGCGGAGTCCGCGGCGCTTCCGCTCTTCCGCTACCTCGGCGGCCCCGGCGCCCACACCCTGCCCGTGCCGATGATGAACATCGTCAACGGCGGGTCCCACGCCGACTCCAACGTCGACGTCCAGGAGTTCATGATCGCCCCTATCGGCGCGGCGACGTTCCGCGAGTCGCTGCGCTGGGGCGCCGAGGTCTACCACTCCCTGAAGTCGGTGCTGAAGTCCGAGGGGCTGTCGACCGGCCTCGGCGACGAGGGCGGGTTCGCGCCCGACCTCTCGAGCAACCGCGCCGCGCTGGACCTCATCCTCCGCGCCGTGGAGGGCGCCGGGTTCGCCGCGGGCACCGACGTGGCGCTGGCGCTGGACGTGGCGGCCACCGAGTTCCACAGCGAGGCCGGCTACGCCTTCGAGGGCGCCACCCGGGACCGCGACTACCTCGTGGACTACTACGGCCAGCTCCTCACCGACTACCCGCTGGTCTCCATCGAGGACCCCCTCGAGGAGGACGACTGGGACGGATGGGCCTCGCTGACCGCCGCCCTGGGTGACCGCGTGCAGGTCGTCGGCGACGACCTCTTCGTCACCAACCCGCTGCGTCTCTCCCGGGGGATCGAGTCCGGCGCCGCCAACGCGCTGCTCGTCAAGGTCAACCAGATCGGGACGCTCACCGAGACCCTCGACGCGGTGTCGATGGCCCACCGCGCGGGCTTCACCACGATGATGAGCCACCGCTCGGGCGAGACGGAGGACACGACCATCGCCGACCTCTCCGTGGCCACCGACGGCGGCCAGCTCAAGTCCGGCGCGCCCGCGCGCTCCGAGCGGGTCGCGAAGTACAACCAGCTCCTGCGCATCGAGGAGGAGCTCGACGACGCGGCGCGCTTCGCCGGTCGCAGCGCCTTCCCGCGGTTCTCCTGGGGCGCGTGAGCCGACGTGGTCGACCGCCCCCGGCGGTCCGCGCCGGCGGGGGCGCCGGCCGCGGCCGCTCGCAGCGGGCGCACCGCGGCCCGGGGAGGCCGGCGACGACCTGCCCGGGGGCGCCGGGACGGCGGCAACCGTGCGGTGCGCGCCGGCATCCTCGGCGCGCTCGTGGTGCTGTGCGTGCTCTCCGTGCTCGGTCCGCTCGGCACCTACGTCCGTGAGCAGTCCAACACCGCTGCCCTCCACCGGGACGTCGCGGCCGCGGCGCAGGAGAAGGACCGGTTGAGCGCCACCCTCCAGCGCTGGGACGACCCGGCCTTCGTCGCGGCCCAGGCCCGTGCCCGGCTGCACTACGTGCTGCCCGGGGAGACCGGGTACGTCGTCCTCGACCTCCCGGAGGAACCCGAGGGCGACCAGCCGCTGGTGACGTCCGTCGACGCGGCGACCCGCGACGAGGGGGGCGGACGGCCCACCGCGGACGCCGACGCCTGGTACGGGCGCCTGTGGGACTCCGTGGAAGCTGCGGGCCGGTGACCGGCGCTGCGCAGGACCACCCCGAGGGCGGCGTCCCGGAAGAGCCCGTCAGCGGTGCCGGCGGCGTCAGCGACGCCGACGCAGCAGCCGTCGGCGCCCAGCTGGGACGCCAGCCCCGCGGGATGGCCGCCGTGGCCCACCGCTGCCCCTGCTCCCTGCCGGACGTGGTCGCCACGAGGCCCCGCCTGCCCGACGGCAGCCCCTTCCCCACCACCTTCTACCTCACCTGCCCGCGGGCCGCCTCCGCCGTGGGCACCCTGGAGTCCTCCGGGCTCATGGCGCAGATGACCCGCAGGATCGCCGAGGACCCGGAGCTGGCCGCCGCCCAGCAGGGCGCCCACGAGGACTACCTGAGCCGCCGCGCCGAGCTGGGGGAGGTGCCGGAGATCGCCGGCGTCTCCGCGGGTGGCCTGCCCTCACGGGTGAAGTGCCTGCACGCGCTGCTCGCCCACTCCCTGGCCGCCGGCCGCGGCGTGGACCCGCTCGGTGACGAGGTGCAGGACCTGCTGGGTGCGTGGTGGGAGGAGGGACCCTGCGTCGACGTCGACGCCGAGGCGCACCCGGGAGGTGCCACCGGCGAGGAGGACCCTCCCGGTGACGCAGATCAGGGCCGCGTGTCGGGCACCCCGTCCAGCAGCGCGGCTGACGACCCCCCGCGGAGCGCCGGGTGAGGGCGGACCTCAGCCCTCGAGGAGCGTCTGGGCGTACTCCGGCCACCACTGCCCGGCCGGGGGCCCACCGCGGCACTCACCGTCGGAGTCGCCCGGCTGCTTGACCCACAGGAGCGCGTCGAGCAGCGCGCGGTCGGTCTGCGTGGTCGGTTCCTCACCGAGGCGCGCGCCCACGGGGTTGCACCAGTCGCCGGCCTCGACGCTGCCGCCGTTGCGCGAGGTGTCGATGACGAAGTGGGTGTCGCCGCCGAGCTCCTCGGACACCGCAGCGCCGTAGCGGTAGCTGGCCTCGGTCGGCTCGAAGTTTGAGACGTTGAGGGCGAAGCCCGCCGCCTCGCCGACCCCGGAGCGGGTCAGGGCCTGCGCGAGCGCGCCGGTGTCGGCGATCCAGCCGGCGTTGCCCGCGTCGAGGTAGACCCACGCGTTCGGTGCCTGCGCGTACGCCTCGACCGCCTCCTCGAGCAGGGGGTAGCGCTCCGTGGCGGCGGGGGAGCCCTGGCAGCCGTCGAGGGCGTGGGCGATGGCGTCGGGCTCGAGGATCACCACGGCGGGCCGCTCACCGATGCCGGCGACGAGCTCGCGGGTCCACTCGCGGTACTCCTGCGCCGACGCGGCGCCCCCCGCCGAGTACTGCCCGCAGTCGCGCTCGGGGAGGTGGTAGGCGACGAGCACGGGGAGCTCTCCCTCGTCCGCGGCGGCTGTCGTCACCTCGCGAGCCCTGGCCCGGGTCTCGTCCTCGCCGCCCAGCCAGGTCGCCGTGGGCACCGCGGCGATGCGCGAGACCTGCTCGGCGCCCGCGGCGTCTCCCTCGGCGTCGAGGGAGCGCTGCGCGACGGCAGCAGGAGAAGCGGGGTTCGTCCACAGCTCCTCACCGGCGAGGGGGTTCGTCGGCGACCCGCCGCATGCCGAGAGCACGAGCCCGGCGCAGGCCACGAGCCCCCCGGCCGTCGCGCCCCGCAGCCCGTCCACCGGCCTCAACGTACCGGGGCGGCCGGGCGACAGCGATGGCCGGCGAGGACCAGCCGGTGCCGCCCGTGCTCGGCGCTGGATCGGTCAGCGGGGAGCAGAGACGAGCTCGGCCGGCTCCGCCGTGACGCCGAAGCGCTGCTTCAGCACCCGGCGGGCGGCGTGCATGCCGTTCATGCCGTGCACCGCCGGCCCCGGGGAGGTCGCCGAGGAGCACAGGTAGAGGCCCGGCACGGGGGTGCGGTAGGGGTCGACCGTGGGGGTCGGGCGCGCGATGAGCTGCCAGGGGGTCACCGCGCCGCCGGAGATGTCCCCGCCGACGTAGTTGGCGTTGGCGGCCTCCTCCGCGCTGGCGCTGGCCACGCTCGCGTGGAGGACCAGGTCGCGGAACCCGGGGGCGAAGCGCTCGACCTGGGCGGTGACGGCCTCGCCCATGTCGCGCGTGGAGCCGTGCGGCACGTGGGTGTACGTCCAGAGCGTGTGCTGACCCGCGGGAGCGCGTGAGGGGTCGACGACACCGGGCTGGGAGGCCAGGACGTACGGGCGCTCGCTGTGGCGTCCGGCGGCCACGGCCTTCTCGAACGCGAACAGCTCGGCGCGGGTGCCCCCGAGATGGAGGGTGCCGGCGCGCGCGCAGCCCTCGTTCGCCCACGGCACGGGCGCGGAGAGAGCGAAGTCGACCTTGCACACCCCGTCGCCGTGCCGGTAGAGACCCAGCAGGGCGCGGTACCAGCCGGGCAGCAGGTCACCGGCGACGTCGGCGAGGGTCTCCGGCGAGGTGTCCATGACCACGGCCCGTGCCCGCGGCAGCTGGGCGAGCGTGGTCACCTTCTCCCCGGTGGAGAAGGTGACGCCCCGGGCGCGCAGCTCCGTGACCTGGGCGTCCACGAGCGCCTGGCTGCCGCCGCGCGGGATCGGCCACCCGACGGCGGGCGCCATCGCCCCGAGGAAGAGCGCCGCGCCCGCCGGGGCGAGGCGCCGGGCCGGGGCGATGCTGTGGGTCGCGACCCCGGAGAGCATCGCCGGGGCCTGCTCGCCGCGCCAGCGCAGGTTCCACGCCGGGGTGCCCTGCTCCAGCGTCGCCAGACCCACCGCGAGCGCCGCGGGGACGCTGGAGGGGTGCCACGCGTGCGGGAAGGTCCGCAGGTCCGAGAGCACGAGGTCGGCGATCTCGGGCATGCGCTCCACGAGCGGGGCCATGAGGCGCCGGTAGGCAGGACCGTCCGCGCCCAGGCCGTCGGCCGTCTCGTCCACGCTCCGGTGGGCCAGCGCGGCCCGACCGCCGTCGAGGGGGTGGGCGTACGGGATCTCCGGCTGCAGCATCTCCACGCCGCGGCCCGGCAGGTCGAAGGCTGCGAAGTACCGCGAGAGGAGCACGGACGGGTGCACCGCCGAGCAGACGTCGTGGGTGAACCCGGGGAGGGTCAGGGCCGCGCTGCGAGCGCCCCCGCCGAGGGTGTCGTTCGCCTCGACGACGTGGACCGACAGGCCGGCCCCGGCCAGGACCATCGCCGCGGAGAGCCCGTTGGGCCCCGACCCGACCACCACCACGTCCACCGGGCCACCCGCGTCAGCGTGCGCGCTCCCAACGATCTGCTCCGTCACGCGTCCACGCTAGCCGCCGGGGAGCACGCCCGCCCCGTGGTCGGGCGAGCCCTGCGAGACGATGGCGCGCGTGGATCCCGTCGTCGATGTCGAGGAGCAGCCCGCACGAGGCCCAGCACGGGTCGCGGCGATCGACTGCGGCACGAACTCCCTGCGCCTGCTGGTGGCCGACGTCACCGCCGGCCCGGGCGCAGCGGGCCCGGCCGGCGCACCGGTCCTCGTGGACGTCGAGCGCCGCATGGAGGTGGTGCGCCTCGGCGAGGGCGTCGACGAGCGCGGCGCGTTCAGCGACGCCGCCCTGGAGCGCACGCTGGCCGCGACGCAGCGCTGCGCGGAGACCATCGCCGGGCTGGGTGCGAGCAGGGTGCGCTTCGTCGCCACCTCCGCGAGCCGCGACGCCGCCAACGCCCACCTCCTGCGCGAGGGCGTGCGGGCGGTGCTGGGGGTCGACGCGGAGGTCGTCACCGGCCGGGAGGAGGCGGAGCTGTCCTTCGCCGGCGCCACCGCGGGGCTCCCGGAGCTGCCGGGTCCCTCACGTGCCTCGGCGCCGTCCGGTGCTCCCGGCGAGCGGGACGGCGCTGCGGACGGTGGGGGAGCTGCGCACCTCGTCGTCGACCTCGGCGGAGGGTCGACCGAGATGGTGCTCGGGGTGCCGGGGTCGAGCGGTTCGGGGGCGTTGTCCGCCGTCTCGATGGACGTCGGCTCCGTGCGCCTGACCGAGCGCCACGCCCTGGCCGACCCGCCGTCGCGCGCCCAGGTCGAGGCGGTGCGCGCGGACGCCCGGGCGGCCGTGGAGGCTGCGGCGCGCGAGCTGCCCCTGCGCGAGACCGGCGTGGTGGTGGGCGTGGCCGGCACGGTGACCACCGTCGCCGCCCACGTCCTGCGCCTGCCCGCGTACGACCCGGCACGCCTGCACGGCGCGGTCCTGGCCATCCCCGACGTCCTCGCGGCCTGCGAGGAGCTCGCGTCGATGACGAAGGACCGGCGCGCCGCGCTGCCCTACCTGCACCCGGGGCGGGTCGACGTCATCGGCGCCGGGGCGCTGCTGTGGGCGGAGGTGCTCGAGGCGGTCAGCGGCGCCAGCGGGGTGCGCGAGGTGGTGGTCAGCGAGCACGACATCCTCGACGGGATCGCGCTGCGGCTGGGTGCGTCCGCGCCCCGGCGCTCGTCCGCCCAGGCATGATCGGGGCGTGCACCGCCTCACCAACCCCGTCCGTCCGTACGCCTGGGGCTCTGCTCACCTGATCCCCGCCTTCCTCGGCGAGGAGCCCGACGGCTCGCCCGTCGCCGAGGTGTGGATGGGTGCGCACCCGCTCGGCCCCTCCACGCTCGTCGACGCCGACGTCCCGGAGGGCTTCGGGCCGTCGCCCACGCTCGACGCCGTGGTCGAGGCCGACCCGGTCGGCGTGCTGGGTGAGGACTGCGCAGCGCGGTTCGGGCGCCTGCCCTTCCTCGTCAAGCTGCTCGCCGCGGACGCCCCGCTCTCGCTCCAGCTCCACCCCGACGCCGCCAGCGCCCGCGCGGGGTTCGAGCGGGAGGAGGGCGAGGGACTGCCCCGCGACGACCCGGACCGCACCTTCCGCGACCCGTGGCACAAGCCGGAGCTGCTGCTGGCCCTGAGCACCTTCCACGCCCTGTGCGGCGTGCGCGACCCGGACGTCTCGCTGGACGTCCTCGACGGCCTCGGCCCGACGACCTCGCCGACGCTCCACGACTTCCGCGAGGCGCTGCGCGGGGGCACCGACGGCACCGACGGCACCGACGTCGAGCGGGTGCGGGCGGCGCTCGACGTCGCGCTGTCCGCAGGCCCCGCCGAGCTCGCCGGTGCCTGCGAGGCGCTGGCCGCCCTCAGCGAGGCGCGGGCCCGGCGCGGTGGCAGCGCCTCGCTCGAGCACGCCGAGGACGACGCCTGCGCCGTGGCGCTCCAGGCGGCCCACCCCGCCGACGTGGGGGTCCTGGTCTCTACGCTGCTGCACCACGTGGTCCTCGAGCCGGGCCAGGCGCTCTTCCTCGGCGCGCGCCAGCTGCACGCCTACCGCAGCGGCCTGGCGCTCGAGGTCATGGCGAGCTCCGACAACGTCCTGCGCCTGGGGCTGACCCGCAAGCACGTCGACGTCGCGGCCACCCTCGCGATGCTCGACCTCGACCCGGTCGTGGTGCCCACCGTGGACGACCAGGAGAGCGGACGGGGGGTGCGCACCTTCGCGCCGCCGGTCGAGGACTTCGCCCTCGACGTCCTCGACGTGGCGCGCCTGCCCGCCGCCGTGGTCCCCGCCGCCGGGTCACCGCGCATCGCCGTCGTCCTCGAGGGTGAGGTCTCGCTGGTGCGCGAGCGCACGGAGCTGGAGCTGGGGCGTGGCGGCGCCGCGTTCGTGCCGGCCGGTGTCGAGGTCCTCGCCACGTCGAGCGGGCGGGGAGGTCGCGCGCGGATCGGCCTGGTGCGCGTGGGGGAGCCGCGGTGACCTCCCCCGGGTGCCGATGCCTCGCGCGCCGGCTTAGGGTGCACGCATGACTGCTGTGACTGCTGACGCGCCGATCGGGTCCGCCGGCCCCTCCGACGGGGGCAGCCCCGTGCCCTCAGCAGCGGCAGCACCCGCCGTCCCGAGCGCCAGCGGTCGCCCCCGCGTGCTCATCCTCGGTGGTGGCTACGTGGGGCTCTACACCGCGCTCGGCCTGAAGAAGGGGCTGCGCCCCGGGGAGGCCGACGTGACGATCGTCGACCCCCGCCCCTACATGACGTACCAGCCCTTCCTCCCGGAGGTCGCGGCCGGCTCCATCGAGCCACGGCACGTCGCCGTCTCCCACCGCCGCGTGCTGCCGGGCTTCACCTGCCTCACCGGCGCGGTGAGCAGCATCGACCACGCGTCGAGGATCGTCACGGTCGAGCCCGTGGGCGGCGGGGACACGTTGCACCTGGAGTACGACCACGTGGTCATCTCCCTCGGCTCGGTCTCGCGGATCTTCCCCATCCCGGGCCTCGCCGAGATGGGCATCGGCTTCAAGACCATCGAGGAGGCCGTGGCGCTGCGCGACCGTGCGCTCGACCGCCTCGACGCCGCGGCCGTCATGACCGACCCCGACGAGAGGGCGCGCGCCCTCACCTTCGTCTTCGTCGGGGGCGGGTACGCCGGCATCGAGGCGCTGGCCGAGCTCGAGGACCTGCTGCGCGCCTCCGCCGACCAGCACCCGACGATCTCCCGCTCCGACGTGCGCGTCGTGCTCGTGGAGGCTCTCGGCCGGATCCTGCCCGAGGTGGGTGAGGAGATGGGCCGCTGGACGCTGGGCCAGCTGCGCGAGCGCGGCATCGAGACGTACATGGAGCGTCAGCTGAAGTCCTGCGTGGACGGCCACGTGGTGCTCTCCGACGGCACCGAGTTCGACGCGGACACGATCGTCTGGACGGCCGGGGTGAAGTCGAACCCGGTGCTCAACGCCAGCGACCTGCCCCTGGACAAGCCCGGCCGCCTGCGGGTGCGCGCCGACCTGCGCGTCTCCGGTGACGACGGCATCGTCGAGGGGGCGTGGGGCGCCGGTGACGCGTGCGCCGTGCCCGACCTCACCAAGGAGCCGGGCAACTTCTGCGCGCCCAACGCCCAGCACGCGGTGCGCGAGGCCAAGCTGCTCGCGAAGAACCTCCTCGCCGTGCTGCGCGACGAGCCCACGACGGACTACCGCCACAAGTACGCCGGCTCGGTGGCCTCCCTGGGCATCGGCAAGGGCGTGGCCAACGTCTACGGCGTGAAGGTCAAAGGATTCCCCGCCTGGGTGATGCACCGCGGCTACCACCTCATGGCCGTCCCGACCTTCACGTTGAAGTTCCGCGTCCTCCTGGACTGGATCAGCCAGGTCGCGCTGCGCCGGGACATGACGCCGCTCGGACGCCTGAGCCACCCCCGGGACGAGTTCGTCCGCGCCCCGGCCAAGCCGCCGGAGCGCCCCGCGTCCGTCCAGGAGAAGGACGAGCAGAAGGCTGGCGCCACCAGCTGATCGCCGCGGTCGGCAGGCCGTGGGCCTGCCGACCGTCGCTCCG
>JARIBR010000090.1 GCA_029258695.1 Quadrisphaera sp. | reverse complement strand
GCAGCTGCGAGGTGATCGTCGACTGCGCGCCGGTCAGGTCGTTGATGTCCACCTGCAGCTGCGTCACCGTCGCACCCAGGCCGGTGGCCGCGCCCGCGCAGCGCTGCTCGTGGCCGATGTTGCCGGCCTCGTGGATGACGCACAGCATGTTGGTCACCCCGGCGCCGGCCATCTGCTCACCGGCCCCCTCCCCGGCGGCCGTCTCGGACTGCCCGACGTGCTCGAGGGCCCCGTACGCCTCCGACTCGGCCTCGCCGGAGTTGATGGTCACCACGGGGACGTCCTGGCTCACCGCCCGCTCCACGGAGTCCCGCACACCCTCCGGGTTCGCCATGGAGACCACGAGGCCGTCGACCTCCTGGGCGATGGCGGAGTCGATGGCCTGGCTCTGCGCGTTGGGGTCGCCGTAGCCCTGGTAGGTGATGGTCAGGCACTGGTCCCGTCCGGCGGCCTCGGCGCCGTTCTTGACGATGTCCCAGAACGGGTCGCCCTGCGTGCCGTGGCTGATGACGGCGATGGTGCCCGAGGGCTCCTCGCACGCACCGGCGGCGCCCTGCGCGGCGCTCTCCTCGGCCGCGGCGCCCCCCGTGGAGGAGCACCCGGCCAGCGCCAGGCCCGCGGCGAGGCCTGCCACGAGGAGCGGTGTGCGCAGCACGGCGCACCGAGCAGGGTGGGTGGTTCGGGCTCTCATGGTGGCTCCTTTGCCGGGGACGTGCAGGGATGGGTGAGGTGCGCGACCCTCAGGTCCGCGCAGGCGAGGTCGGGGTGGGTGCCAGCGGGTCGACGCGCGGTGCCAGCGCCCGCAGCGCCGCGAGCGACGTGGCGACGTCGGCCTCCGCGGCGGCGAGGTGCGCGTCGGTGTCGCCGCCGAGCATCACGTCCTGCTCCAGGACCCACCAGCCGTCGTACCCCGGGCCCAGCGCCGCGACGACGCCGGCGAGGTCCACGTCACCCTCGCCCAGCGGCCGGTAGAGCCCCGCGCGCACCGCCTCGGTGTAGCTCAGGCGCCCCGCGGCGGTCTGGGCGGCGAGGTCGGCGTCGACGTCCTTGACGTGGACGTGGCCGATCCGCCCGGCCCAGCGCCGGGCCACGGCGACGGGGTCGCCGCCCGCGGCCAGGACGTGCCCGGTGTCCAGGCACAGGTCCACGGCGGACCCGGAGGCGAACGCGTCGATCTCCTCGGCGCTCTCCACGAGGGTGCCGACGTGGGGGTGCAGCACGGTGACCAGCCCGTGCTCGGCGGCCAGCGCGGCGACGGCGTCGGCCCCCGCCAGCAGCGCGTCCCACTGCGCGGCGTCCAGGGTGGGGCGGGCGTCGTAGCCGTCCACGCCGGTGGCCGCCGCCAGCACCAGGGTGGTGGCCCCGGCCCCGGCGAGCGCCTCGATGCTGGCGGCAGCGCCGTCGGCCGCGCCGGGCAGGTGCAGGGGGACCGCGAGGAAGCCGGCGACCAGCGACTCCCCGGCCTCGCCCAGCGCCCGCGTCAGCTCCGCGGGGTCCTGGGGGAGCCACCCCGGGGGGCCCAGCTCGGTGGCGCTCAGACCGAGGCGCGCCATGGAGGCGAGGACGCGGGCCGGGTCCAGCACCGCGCCCCACCCGGGCACCTCGCAGACCCCCCAGCTGATGGGCGCCGCGGCGATCCTCATGCGCTCACCCCCGCCGCCTCGGCGAGCGGGGTGCCGGCCAATGGGGTGGTGGCAAGAGGCGCGTCGGCCCCGGCGGCGTCCACGGGGACCGGGCGCCCCTCGCGCAGCGAGCGCCCGCAGGCGCGGGCGACGGCGAGCGCGTGCAGGCTCTCGCGCGCCGGCGACGGGTTGGGCGCGCCGTGCGCGGCGATGGCCGCGAACGCCTCGAGCTCGGCGGCGTAGGCGCGCGCCCACCGGTCGGTGAAGCTCGGGTAGGGGTCGACGGGGGCAGCCACCCCGGGCTCCAGGGAGGTCAGAGGGGTGGCGGCGTCGAGACCGGCGGTCACCGACGCCAGCTCCGCGGAGATCTCGAGGCGGTTGTCGTACCCGCCGCCGTTGCTGCGCCCGCCGACCACCACGCCGAGGGCCCCGGAGGCGAACGTCAGGGTCACCACGGTGGTGTCGACGTCGTCGGCGTCGGCGAAGGCCGGGTCCACCAGCACGGCGCCGGTGGCGTGCACCGAGACCACCGGCTCGCCGAGCAGCCACGGGAGGGCGTCGAGGTCGTGGACGAGCTGGTCGACGAAGATCCCCCCCGACGTGGCGATGTAGTCCATCGACGGGGGCCGGTGGTCCATCGCGAGGGCGCGCACCAGGTAGACCCGTCCGTACTCCCCGCTCGCGATCGCCGCCCTCATGGCGGTCAGCGCCGGGTCGAAGCGGCGCTGGAAGCCGACGACGAGCGGCACCTGCGCGGCATCGGCGAGGTCGGCGAGGATCACCACCTCCTCGGGGTCGAGGGCCAGCGGCTTCTCGCAGAGCACCGGCACCCCGGCCCCCAGCGCGGCGGTGACCACCGCGGGGTGGGTGGCGCTGGGGGTGGCGACGAGCACGCCGTCGACGGCGGCGAAGAGCTCCTCGACGTCCGCCACGGCCCGCACCGCGGCCCTCCCGCCGCGACCGCCCCCGCCGCCACCGGCCCTGGGCCCCTCGCCACCGCTCAGGTCCCGCGCGAGAGCCGTGGCCCGCGGGGCGTCGGCGTCGTGGAGCACGACCTCCTCGACGGCGGCGGACGCGGCGGCGTTGCCCGCGTGCATGGCGCCGATGCGGCCGACGCCGAGGATGCCGAGCTTCATGGTGTGGCCCTCCGGGCTGGTGGGATTCAGGCGGTGGTGGCGGTTCAGGTGTTGGTGGCGGTTCAGGTGTTGGTGGGGAAGCCGAGGTCGATGCCGGCGTGGTGCTGGGTGGTGGAGGGGTCGGCCCAGCGGGTGGTGACGACCTTCCCGCGGGTGAAGAAGTGCACGCCCTCGGTGCCGTGGGCGTGGGAGTCCCCGAACAGCGAGCTCTTCCACCCCCCGAAGGAGTAGTACGCCATCGGCACCGGGAGGGGCACGTTGACCCCGATCATCCCTACGCTCACCTCGTTCGCAAATCGGCGGGCGGCCCCGCCGTCGCCGGTGAAGATGGCCACGCCGTTGCCGTAGGGGTTGGCGTTGACGAGCTCGACAGCGTCGGTGTAGGTGTCGGCGCGCAGCACGGAGAGCACGGGTCCGAAGATCTCCTCGGTGTAGGCCGCCGAGGACCTCGGCACCCGGTCCAGCAGGGTGGGACCGAGGAAGAAACCCTGCCCGTCGGCGTCCGGGCTCACCGCGCGCCCGTCGACGACGACGTCCGCGCCGTCGCCCGCGGCGACGTCGACGTAGGAGGCGACCTTGTCACGGTGGACCTTGGTGACCAGGGGGCCCATGTCGCAGCCGCGCCGCCCGTCACCGACGCTCAGCGCGCGCGCCCGCTCGGCGATCTTCGTCACCAGCTCGTCGCCGATGCCCCCGACGGCGACCACCGCCGAGATCGCCATGCACCGCTCCCCGGCCGAGCCGAACCCGGCGTTGACCGCGGAGTCCGCGGCCTGGTCCAGGTCCGCGTCGGGCAGGACGACCATGTGGTTCTTCGCCCCGCCCAAGGCCTGGACGCGCTTGCCCGCCGCGGTGCCCCTCTCGTAGACGTAGCGCGCGATGGGCGTGGAGCCGACGAAGGACACCGACGCCACACCGCGGTGGTCCAGCAGGGCGTCCACGGCGACCTTGTCGCCCTGCACCACGCTGAACACCCCGTCGGGCAGCCCAGCCTCGGCCCACAGCCGCGCCAGCCACAGCGCCGCGGAGGGGTCCTTCTCGCTCGGCTTGAGGATCACGGCGTTGCCCGCGGCGATCGCGACGGGGAAGAACCACATCGGGACCATCGCGGGGAAGTTGAACGGGGAGACCACCGCCACCACCCCCAGCGGCTGACGCACCGAGTGCACGTCCACACCCGTCGAGGCGTTCTCGGTGAACCCCCCCTTGAGCAGGTGCGGCATCCCGCACGCGAACTCCACGACCTCCTGGCCGCGCGCGACCTCACCCGCGGCGTCGGAGAGCACCTTGCCGTGCTCGGCGGTGATGATCGCCGCCAGCTCCGGGGCCCGGGCGTTGAGCAGCTCACGGAAGGCGAAGAGCACCTGCGTGCGCTTGGTCAACGACGTGTCACGCCACGCCGGGAACGCAGCCGCCGCGGCAGCCACCGCGTCATCGACGTCGGACGCCTCGGCCAGGACCACCTCGCGCGCGACCTCACCGGTCGCCGGGTCGAACACCGGCGCCCTCCGCGAGGAGGACCCCCGCGTGACCGCCCCCCCGATCCAGTGCCCCACCACCTCGTCGGCGGACGGGCTGCTCTGGTCGGGCGCGGTGGTCGGTGCTGCGGTCACGGGGTTCTCCTCGGGGTCTGCGACGGGGTCAGGTAGGTCCGCTGGTGGGTCTTGTACCGCTCGTAGGTGGCGCGGGCGCTCTGCGTGGAGGCCAGCGTGGAGACCTCCGCGACGGGCACGTCCCACCAGCTCCCGCTGTCCGGGGCGCGCCCCAGCGGGTCGGTCTCGACGTGGATGACCGATGCGCCGCTCCGCGCCTTCGCGGCGAGCACGGCCGCGTCGAGCCCGCCGCGGGTGGTGACGCGGGCGACGGGGACGCCGAGGCTCTCCGCGTTGGCCGCGAGGTCGACGGGCAGGAGCTCGCCGTCGAGGCGACCCGTCTCGGTGCGGGCGCGGTAGCGGGTGCCGAAGCGCTGGCTGCCGAGGTCCTCGCTCAGCGCCCCGATGGAGGCGAAGCCGTGGTTCTGCACGAGGACGACGATGACCTTCACCCCTTCCTGGACCGCGGTGACGAGCTCGGTGGCCATCATGAGGTACGAACCGTCACCGACCATGACGAACACGTCACGGTCCGGCTGCGCCATGGCCACGCCGATCCCGCCGGCGACCTCGTAGCCCATGCAGGAGTAGCCGTACTCGACGTGGTAGCCCTTCGCGTCGCGCACCTGCCACAGCTGGTGCAGGTCACCCGGCATCGAGCCGGCCGCGCACACCACCACGTCGCGGGGGGCGGAGAGCTCGTTGACCGCCCCCAGCACCTCGACCTGGCTCGGCGGCGCGTCCGGGTCACCGACGTCGCGGGCGTAGACGCGGGCCACGGTGGCGTCCCACCGCGCCCGCAGGTCCGCGACCTGCTGGCGGTAGGCGTCCTCGACGCCCCAGCCCACCAGCCCCGCGGCCAGCGCCTCCAAGCCCTCGCGGGCGTCGGCCACCACGGGCACCGCGGCGTGCTTCACCGCGTCGAGGCTGGCGACGTTCAGGGTCACGAAGCGCACGCCGGGGTCCGCGAAGGCGGTGCGCGAGGCCGTCGTGAAGTCCTGAAAGCGGGTGCCGATGCCGAGGACGACGTCGGCGCGCTCGGCCAGCGTGTTCGCGGCCGTCGTCCCGGTGGCGCCGATCGCCCCGACCGACTGGGGGTGGTCGTAGGACAGGGCGCCCTTGCCGGTCTGGGTCTGGGCGACGGGGATGCCGGTGGCCTCGGCGAGCGCCGCGAGGGCGGCCTGGGCGCGGGAGTGGTGCACGCCCCCGCCGGCGACGAGCAGGGGGCGGCGCGCGGAGCGGAGCACCTCGAGCGCGCGGGCCAGCGCCGCCGGCTCGGGCACGGGGCGCCCGACGTGCCAGGTGCGCTCGGCGAACAGCTCGACCGGCCAGTCGTGGGCTTCGGCCTGGACGTCCTGGGGCAGGCACACGGTGACCGCGCCGGTCTCGACGGGGTCGGTGAGCACCCGCACCGCCCCGATCAGCGCGCTGGGCAGCTGCTCGGGGCGCCACACGCGGTCGAAGAAGCGCGAGACCGGGCGGAAGGCGTCGTTGACGGTGACGTCGCCGGAGTCGGGGCGTTCCAGCTCCTGCAGCAGCGGGGCGGCCGCGCGCGTGGCGAAGGTGTCGGCGGGCAGGAGCAGCACCGGCAGGCGGTTGATCGTCGCCAGCGCCGCCCCGGTGACCATGTTCGTCGCGCCGGGGCCCACCGACGTCGAGACCGCCCACGCGGCCAGCCGGTCGCTCGCGCGGGCGTAGGCGACGGCCGTGTGCACCATCGCCTGCTCGTTGCGCCCGAGGACGTAGCGCAGCGACGGCTCGCCACCGGAGTCCTGCGCGTCCAGCTCGTCCTGCAGCAGCGCCTGGCCCAGGCCCGCCACGTTGCCGTGGCCGAAGATGCCGAGGCACCCGGCGAAGAACCGCTGGCGCTCGCCGTCGCGCTCGACGTGCTGGGCGGCCAGGAAGCGGATCGTCGCCTGGGCGACGGTGAGGCGCACGGTGCTCACGGGCGCTCC
>JARIBR010000057.1 GCA_029258695.1 Quadrisphaera sp. | reverse complement strand
CGGACGCGGTGTCGTGCAGGCGCACCGGCTCCAGGGCCTCCTCACCGTCCAGGGCCTCCTCGGCCGGGGGGAGGGCGGGGACGTGGAAGCGGTTCCAGGGCTGCACGTGCCTCAGCGTAGGGGCGAGGGGGCGACGGTGACCGGGGGTGCGGGGAGCGGCCCTAGAACAGCGGCCAGGGCAGCGAGGGCCCGCGGGGGTCGGTGCGCGGGTGGCGGCCGCGCTCGAGCAGCGCCTCGCACCGTCGGCGCAGCGCGAGGACCTCGTCGCGGGTGATGAGCGGCTCCAGGGTGTCGCGCAGGCCAGGGCCACCCGAGCCGTCACCGGCGCGGCGGCTGCGCGTGAGCGCGTCCAGGGTGGCGGTGAGCATGGCGCGCCCGCGCGCGTCGATGCGCTCCCCTGCCCACCCCCACAGCACGGTGCGCAGCTTGGGGTCGGTGTTCAGCGCCAGGCCGTGGTCGACGCCCACGACGGCGCCGGCGAGCCCGCCGGCGCTGCCACCGGCGCGCAGCACGTGACCGGCCTTGCGGTCGGCGTTGTTGATCGCCGCGTCGAGCAGGGCCATGTCGCGCAGCCCGGGATCGTCGGCGTGGACCACGAGCACGGGGTCGCCGCCGTACCCGGAGCCGCGGACGACCACGTGCCAGCCCGCGGGCACGTCCATCGGGGCCACGACGTCGACGAGGCCGTGCCCGGGTTCCGAGGCCATCGGTGAGCCGTCCGCGTCGACCTCTCCGACCCACTGCTGCACCGACCCGGGCCCGTAGGGGCCATCGCGCAGCACCGTGGGCGGCACGATCCCCCAGCCACCGGCCCGCGAGACCAAGGACGAGGCGACCTCGCGACCGGCGAGCGTGCCGTCGGGGACGTCCCACAGCGGCTGCTCGCCCCGGACGGGCTTGTACACCGCCGGCTGCTCGCGACCGTCGTGGCGCACGACCGCCAGGAAGGTCGCGTTGGAGGCCCCCACGATGGAGCCGACGACCTCCAGGTCACCGGAGGCCAGGAGGTCGTGGGTCTGCGCGGTGGTGGGGGAGGGTCCGCGCGGACGCGAGCTCAGCGCCGGTACCCGTTGGCGCGGGCGCACACGTGGCCGCTGGGGTCCAGGGGGTCCCCGCACAGCGGGCAGGGCGCTCTGCCGGCCTCGACGAGCGCGGCGGACCGGGCGGCGAAGGCGCGGGCGGCGGCGCCGGTCAGGTGGACCCGCAGCACGGTGCGCTCCCCGCTGGTCCCCGTCTCGTCCTCGTCGACGCCGGCTTCCGCCTCGAGCGCCTCGAAGCACTCGATGACCACCTGCTCGCGGTCACCGTCCCAGGCGAGCGTCATGGTGCCGACGCGGAACTCGTCGTCGATGGGCTGCTCGAGGGGGGCGTCGTCGCGGGGCCCGGGGCCGAGCAGCGCGGGGACGGGCGCTGCTCCCCCGGTGCGGCGCACCACCTCGTCGAGGAGCTCTTCGACGCGCTCGGCGAGCGCGGAGACCTGGAGCTTCTCGAGCGAGACGGACGTGACGCGTCGGCCCCGGCGGGCCTGGAGGAAGAAGGTGCGGGCGCCGGGCTCGCCGACGGTGCCGGCGACGAAGCGCTCTGGCGGGTCGAAGTCGAAGACCTGTGCGGCCATGGGAGCGAGACTACCCGCGCGCCGGGTGGTCGGCAGGAGCGGCATCGGCGCCCGCCCCACCACCGATGACGGCGTCGGAGGAGGAGGCGTCGCCCGGCTCCGCGGGCTCGTCGCTCGGCGGTGGGGGCACCAGGGCGCTGACGTCCCCCCCGGTGTCGTTGACGCGCACGGCGAAGGGCCGCAGCGGGCTGTAGCGCACCGCCGAGACCGACGCGGGGTCCACCACGAGACGCTGGAAGGAGTCCAGGTGCATGCCGAGGGCGTCGGCGAGCACGGCCTTGATGACGTCGCCGTGGCTGACCGCGGCCCACACCGCGTGCTCCCCGTGCTCGACGAGGACCTGCGCGTCGATCTCGCGCACCGCGTCCAGGGCCCGGGCGGCCATGGCGCGCATCGACTCCCCACCGGGGAAGACCGCCGCCGAGGGGTGCCCCTGGACGACCGCCCAGCCGGGCTCCTTCGCCAGCTCGGTGATCGGCCGGTTCGTCCACTCGCCGTAGTCGCACTCCGAGAGCCGCTCCTCGGTGGTGGTCTCGGGTGCTCCCTCGCGGCCGGCCAGGAGCGCCGCGGCGGTCTGCTGGCAGCGCTCCAGCGGGCTCGCCACCACGCGTACCAGCGGCACCGGGGCCAGGCGGGCGCCCAGCGCCGCCACCTGCGCCGCCCCGGTGTCGTCGAGCAGCACCCCGGGGGTGCGCCCCGCGAGCAGTCCCGAGGCGTTGGCGGCGGTGCGTCCGTGACGGACGAGGAGGACGGTCGGCACGCACCCACGGTAGGGCCGGTCCGGCCGCCGTGCGCGGGGCGCCCTCAGGCGCTGGTGGAGGCGCTGATCACGGAGGTGCCCAGGAGCGCGTAGATGACCGCGGCGGCAGCCACCCGGTAGAGGACGAAGGGGCGGAAGGTGTGCGTGGTGATGTAGCGCAGCAGCCACGCGATCACGGCGTACCCGATGGCCCCGGAGACCAGGGTCGCCGCGATGGTCGGCCCCCACGAGATGTCCCCCGGGTCGGCGAAGGCCTTGGCGGCCTGCAGACCCCCGGAGCCGACCACGGCGGGGATCGCGAGGAGGAAGGAGTACCGGGCGGCGGCCTCGCGGGTGTAGCCCATGAGCAGCCCGGCGGCGATGGTCCCCCCGGAGCGCGAGACCCCCGGCACCAGGGCGAGGCACTGGGCCAGGCCGAAGAGGATGCCGTCGCGCCAGCTGAGGTCGACGAGCTGTCGCTCGGTGCGCGCTCGGGCGTCCGCGACGTGCAGGACGACAGCGAAGACCCACAGCATCGTGGCCGTCAGCCACAGGTTGCGCACCGCGGGGCCCTCGATGGCGTCCTGGAACGCGAAGCCGATCACCGCGATGGGGATCGAGCCGACGATGACCAGCCACCCCATCC
>JARIBR010000029.1 GCA_029258695.1 Quadrisphaera sp. | reverse complement strand
GCGAGCGACCCGCAGGCCGAGCGTGGCACCCTCCCCGGCGGCCACCACACGCTCTGACGCCGGCCCGTCCGCAGGCTCGCGCAGCGCGGCAGCGCCGGCGACCAGGGCGTCCACGTGAGCCGCGGCGTCCCGCAGTCGCGAGAGCGCCAGGGACCCGTCGGCGACGGCGGCCATGATCGCGGCCACCGCCTGGGACCACCGCGCCTCGCCGGCCCCCTCCCCCAGCCCTGGCCCGGTGAGCAGCAGGTCCGCGCCGGCCGCCAGCGCCCGGACGGCGGCGGCGCCGATGCCGTGGGGGCGCGAGACCGCGGCCATGTCGAGGGCGTCGGTGACGATCGCGCCGGTGAACCCCAGCTCGTCGCGGAGCAGCCCGCCCAGGTGGGCGCCGCTCAGCGTCGCCGGGGCGTCGTCGAGCGCGGGCACCAGCACGTGACCCGTCATGATCGCCAGCGCCCCGGCATCGATCGCCGCGGCGAACGGCGGCAGGTCCCGTGCGTGCAGCGTCGCGGGGTCCACGTCGAGGCGCGCCGGGCCGAGGTGGGAGTCCGCGGTCGTCGCGCCATGACCTGGGAAGTGCTTGGGCACCGCCACCACCCCGCGCGAGTGCAGGCCACGCACCATCGCCGCGCCGTGACGGGCGACCAGCGCCGCGTCGGCGCCGAAGGAGCGGGTGCCGACCACGGGGTTGCCGGGATCGCTGCCGACGTCGACCGACGGTGCCAGGTCCACCGTGACGCCCGCCGCGCGCAGGTCGTCGGCCAGGGCGGCGCCGACGGCCCGTGTGACGGCGACGTCGTCGACGTGGCCGAGCGCGAGGTTCCCGGGGAGGCTCGAGCCGCTGCGGTGCTCCAGGCGCGTGACGTCGCCGCCCTCCTCGTCGGTGCCCACGAGGGCGCCGGGCCAGCGGCGCGAGAGCTCGCGCCCCAGGCCGGGGATCGCGGTGGCCTTCAGGGAGGGCTCGGCGTACAGCACCACGCCGGGCATCCCGGCGTCGAGGGCGCGCGCGACCCACCCGGGGACGACGTCGCCGGCGAACCCGGGCCACAGGCAGCGCAGCGCCAGCGCGGCAGGGTCCCGCGGGTCGAGCCGGCCGCCGTCAGGGTCGGCGGGGTCGACGGGGTCGTGCGGGTCGACGACGGCGTCGTCACGTCGGCTCATGACGGCAGCAGGGCGGAGACCTCGGTGGCCACCTGGCGCGGCCAGCGCCCGTCGGTGCTCACCACGGCGGTCGCGACCTCGGCGTACAGGGGCGCCCGGGCCCGGGCCAGCGCGGTCCACGCCGCGCGGGCGTCGCCGGCCAGCAGCGGGCGGCCCTGCCCGCCGCGCAGCCGCCGCGAGACCGAGCGCCACCCGACCTGGAGGTGGACGACCGGCACCCCGGCGGCGCCGACCCGCCGCAGGGCGCGGCGGCTGAGGTCGTCGAGCACCGCTCCCCCGCCGAGGGAGACCACGGCGCCGTCGCTGGCGAGCGCGTCGGCCACCGCGTCGCTCTCCAGGGCGCGGAAGGCGGGCTCGCCGTCGGCGGCGAAGATCTCCGGCACGCTCCGACCGTCGCGCTCCACGACGGCGGCGTCGGTGTCAATGACGGGCGCCCCCCGGGAGCGGGCGACGCGGGCGGCCACGGCGCTCTTGCCCGCTCCCGCCGGGCCGACGAGGACCAGCAGCGGGAGCCCGGGAGGCGGAGCGTGGGGCGGCGCGTCGGATGGGTCGTCGGGCGGGACGTCGGGCATCGTGCCAGCCCGATCAGGGGTGCAGGGCCCGCACGTCGGCCACCTCGCCGTCGCCGCCGGACGCGTCCTCGACGCCGACCGTGCCGGGCGCCCCCTCGCGCAGGCTCGCCGGGATGGCGTCGAGGTAGGTGCGCACGTTGCGCGCGGTCTCGGCCAGGGAGTCCCCGCCGAACTTCTCCAGGAGCGCGTCCGCGAGCACCAGCGCGACGGCCGCCTCGGCGACCACCCCGGCGGCCGGCACCGCGCACACGTCGGAGCGCTGGTGGTGCGCGGTGGTGGCCTCGCCGGTGGTCACGTCGACCGTGGCCAGGGCCCGGGGCACCGTGGCGATGGGCTTCATGGCCGCGCGCACCCGCAGCACCTCGCCGGTGGACATCCCACCCTCGGTGCCGCCGGAGCGGTGGGTGGTGCGGCGCAGGCGACCGTCGGGACCGGCCACGATCTCGTCGTGGGCGGCGGAGCCGCGGCGGCGCGCGGTCGCGAAGCCGTCGCCGACCTCGACGCCCTTGATCGCCTGGATGCTCATGAGCGCCCCCGCCAGGCGCCCGTCGAGGCGTCGGTCGCCGTGGACGTAGCTGCCGAGCCCGGGCGGCAGGTCGTGGGCGAGGACCTCGACGACCCCGCCGAGGGTCTCCCCGGCGCCGTGGGCGTCGTCGACCTCGGCCACCATGGCCGCGGACGTCTCCCGGTCGTGGCAGCGCAGCGGGTCGCGGTCGAGGGCCTCGACGTCCTCCGGCTCCGGCAGGGGCGCCCCCTCGGGCACCTCGACGGTGCCGACGGCGACGGTGTGGCTGAGCAGCCGCACGCCAGCCGCCTGCTCGAGCACGGCGGCGGCCACCGCTCCGAGCGCCACGCGGGTGGCGGTCTCGCGGGCGCTCGCGCGCTCCAGGACGGGCCGGGCCTCGTCGAAGTCGTACTTCTGCATGCCGGTGAGGTCCGCGTGGCCCGGGCGCGGGCGCGTCAGGGCGGCGCCGCGTCCGGTGGAGGAGAGCTCGGCGGCGTCGACGGGGTCGGCGGACATCACCGTCGCCCCCTTCGGCCACTCGGTGTTGGCGATCTCGATGGCCACCGGGCCGCCCTGCGTGAGGCCGTGGCGCACCCCGCCGAGCAGGCGCACGGCGTCGGCCTCGAACTTCATCCGTGCCCCGCGCCCGTACCCCAGGCGCCGGCGCGCCAACGCGGCGGAGACGTCCTCGCTCGTGAGCTCGACGCCCGCGGGAACCCCCTCGACGATCCCGAGGAGGGCGGGGCCGTGGGACTCCCCGGCGGTCAACCAGCGCAGCGTGCTCACGCGGTCGATCCTGTCACGGCGGCGCTCAGGGGGTCGGCGGCGGCGGGGTGTCCCTGCGCGGCACCGTCTCGTGGTTCGGGTAGTACGGGTACGGGTAGGGACCGGCACCGGTGTCGAGCTCGTAGGGCTGCTTCCAGTCCACGGTGAGGTACTCCCCCGCCGCGCCGACGCCGGCGACGACGGCCGTGGTGCCGCCACGGGCGTCCACGCCGCGCCAATAGCGCAGGCCGTGGCTGTCCGCGGGGCGGCGCAGCATGAGCCGGTAGACGCGGTCGACGCGGTGGTTGGTCGCCTCGGTGGTGTCCCACAGGTCACCCACGGCGCGCTCGGGACCGACGCGGGCGAGGTGGTCGACCCACCAGGCGCGCTCGCCCCGGCTGGAGGCGTGGGCGTAGCGCCCGAGGACGGCGACGTAGAGGTCCTGGACGTAGCGGTCACGGCCGGTGGTCGAGGAGCCCCAGCGATCCACCATCTCGGGCGAGGAGAGGATCGCGCGGTCCACCGCGTCGAGGCTGAGGCGGCCGGCGAGCACCTCGCGGACCCAGTAGCGGGCGCCCGGGTCGGCGCGGCGGTGGAGGACCTCGCGGTAGGTGGCCTCGACGTGGTCGCTGACGTGCTCGGGGCTCAGCGTCAGCTCGGTGATCACCTCCTGGGCGCTCGAGCCGCGCTGCAGGGCGTCGACCCAGGGGGCGCGGCCCACGTCGTCGGCGGCGTTGGCGGGGCCGCGGCCGAGGACGGAGACGTACCAGGACTGCACGAGGTCGTCGGCAGTGGAGATGGGGTACCGCAGCGGGTCCTGCGCGAGGGCCGCGGGGGCGCCGGAGGCGAGCGTGGCCAGCGCCAGGGCGCCGGCCACCAGCAGGCGCGGGGCGCGGGGTGCGCCCGCGCTCCGTGCACGGCGGGTGGGCGTGGGCATCACAGGTCCTCCTGGTCGACGAGCGGGTCGGTGAGCTGGTAGCAGCGCTCGCGCACCGCGGTGCGGGCGAGCAGGATCGACGCCTCGTCGACGACCGGGCGGGTGCCGACGTAGGGCGCGCCCCCGGTGGAGTTCGTCAGGGGGTCGGCCAGCGTGACGCCGCGGACCGCCCGTCCCGTCACGAGCTGGGTGCGCACCGAGGCTGTCGCCCGCTCCCAGGCGCGCAGCGGCTGGCGCAGCTGGGCGACCGCGGTGGTGCTCGCGAGGTCCTCGACGCCGCGGGTCACCGGACCCAGGCGGTGCCCGGCCATGGTGTGGGTGGTGCTCGCGTCCGTCATGGCCGCGCGGTAGGTGCTCCACAGGTCGTCGCCGGCCGTGCAGGTGGCGCCGGCGTCGGGCCGCACGGGCACCGGCGGCGGAGCGCCGGGCGAGCCGTTGCCGGACGAGCCACCGCCCCCCGAGCCTCCGGAGCCGGTCGACCCACCGCCGGAGCCGTTGCCGGACGAGCCGCTGGACCCGCCGGAACCGCCCGAGCCCGACGAGCCGCCGGAACCGCCGGAGCCCGACGAGCCGCTGGAGCCGCTCGAGCCCCCGGAGCCCGACGAGCCTCCCGACGACGAAGCGCCAGACCCGTCGGAGGACCCGCCGGACGACCCGCCCGTGAAGAAGTCGTACTCCCCGCCGTAGAACGACGATCCGCCGGCGCCCGACGTCGAGCCCCCGCCGCTTCCGCCGGTCATGCCGGTCCCGATCCCGGTGCCGGTCCCGATCCCGGTGCCGCTGCCGCTGCCGCTCCCGACGCCGGTCCCCACACCCGTCCCCGCGCCGGTCGAGGACCGGACGAGCGGGTCGAAGGGGTTGCGGTCC
>JARIBR010000017.1 GCA_029258695.1 Quadrisphaera sp. | reverse complement strand
CGGAGCGGGCTGGTGGGCCGCGGGCGGTGACGGGCGGCGCCACCGAGAGCATCGCCGCCGACGGCTGCGGCGCCGCTCAGCGCGGGCCCACCACCTGCTGCCCGCCGCGCCACACGTGGGTGACCAGCGGGACGCCGGGCCGGTAGGCCAGGTGCACCGGTGAGGGTGCGTCGAGCACCGTGACGTCGGCCCGCGCACCCACGCCGAGGTGCCCCACGTCGGTGCGGCGCAGCGCTCTGGCGCCGCCGGCGGTGGCGGCCCACACCGCCTCGTCGGGGGTCATGCCCATGTCGCGGACGGCGATCGCGATGCAGAACGCGATGCTCGTGGTGAAGCCGGACCCGGGGTTGCAGTTCGCCGCCAGCGCCACGGTGACCCCGGCGTCGAGCAGGCGGCGCGCGTCCGGGTAGGGGGCGCGGGTGGAGAACTCCGTGCCGGGCAGCAGCGTCGCGACCGTGGTCGAACCCGCCAGCGCCTCGACGTCCGCGTCCGAGGTGTAGGTCACGTGGTCGGCGGACGCCGCGCCCAGCTCCACGGCGATCTGGACGCCCGGGCCGGGCCCCAGCTGGTTGGCGTGCACGCGGGGGACCAACCCCTCGGCGATGCCCGCCTCCAGGATCGCCCGGGTCTGGTCGCCGTCGAAGGCCCCGCGCTCGCAGAACACGTCCACCCACCGGGCGAGCGGCGCGCAGGCCCGGAGCATCTCGCCGCGCACCAGGTCGACGTAGGCATCCGCGTCGCCGGCGTGCTCGGGCGGCACCACGTGGGCGCCGAGGTAGGTCACCTCGTCGGTGAGGGCGGCGGCGACCTCCAGGCTGCGGACCTCGTCGGCCACGGTCAGCCCGTACCCGGACTTGCACTCGATCGTCGTGGTTCCCTGAGCCAGCGCCTCGGCGACGAGCGAGCCGGCGCGGGCGCTCAGCTCCGCGTCGCTGGCGCCGCGGGTGGCCGCCACCGTCGTGGCGATGCCGCCGGCGGAGTAGGGCTGCCCGGACATCCGCGCGGCGAACTCCGCGGTGCGGTCCCCGGCGAAGACGAGGTGGCCGTGGCTGTCCACGAAGCCCGGCATCACCGCCCGCCCCCCGACGTCCACCCGCTCGGTGGCCGCGCCGTCCGGGACCTGCGAGCGCGGGCCGGCCCAGGCGACCACGCCGTCGTCCAGCACCAGCGCCGCGTCGTGGACCAGCCCGAGGGGCCCGTCCCCCAGCGACGGGTCGTTGGTGACGAGCAGGCCGATGCTGTCGACCAGCACGCCGCTCACGAGCGCACCGCCGCGATCGCCGACGCCAGCGCGCCGGGCACGTCGTCGACGAGGGCGTGCTGCCCACCCGTGACCACGTGCCGCCCGCCGACGACCACCTCGCGCACGTCCGCGGCGCTCGCGGCGAACACCACGTGCTCCAGCAGGGCGGGTGGTCGCGCGCCGGCCAGGCGCACCGAGCCGAGGTCGACGGTGACCAGGTCGGCGAGGTCCCCGGCGCGCAGGCGTCCGGCGTCGAGCCACCCGAGGCTGGCGTGGCCGTCGGCGGTGGCGGCGGCGAGCAGCTCGGCCGCGGCGAAGTGACCGCGCGCCTGCGTGGCGAGGCGCTCGTCGAGCTCGACGCCGCGGGCCTCCTCGAAGAGGTCGACCACGGCGTTGCTGTCGCTGCCCAGGCTCAGCGGCGAGCCGGCGTCAGCCAGGGCTCGGGCGCGACCGATGCCGTCGGCGAGGTCGCGTTCGGTGGTGGGGCACATGCAGATCGTCGTCCTCGAGGTCGCGAGCAGGCCGAGGTCGGCGTCGCTCAGGTGGGTGGCGTGCACGGCGGTGGAGCGTGGCCCCAGCGCGCCGGCATCGGCGAGCAGGGCCGTGGGGGTCATGCCGGTCGCGGCGAGGCACGCCTCGTTCTCCGCCCGCTGCTCGGAGAGGTGGGCGTGCAGCGGCGCCTCGCGCTCGCGCGCCCACCCGGCCACCGCGCCGAGCTGGTCGGGCGGGACGGCGCGCACGGAGTGGATCGCCGCGCCCACCCGGGCGCCGGGCCCCGCGCCGGGCCCCGTGACGAGCGCGGAGCCGGCGAGGCGGTCGGCCCGCTCGCCCCAGGCGGCGGCGTCGCCGTCCCCGAAGCGCAGCTGGGGACCGGCGAGGGGGGTGTCGAAGCCGCCGCGCAGGTAGCAGGTGTCGAGGAGGGTGAGGCGGACGCCGGCGTCGCGGGCCGCGGCCAGCAGGGCCTCGCCCATCACGGTGGGGTCGTCGTACGGCGCGCCGCCGGGGGAGTGGTGCACGTAGTGGAACTCCCCGACGCACGTGATGCCGGCCAGGACCATCTCGGCGTAGGTCGCGCGTGCCAGGGCGTGCAGGCGGTCGGGGTCGAGCGCGGCGGCGACGGCGTACATGTCCTCGCGCCACGTCCAGAAGCTTCCGCCGCCGCGGTGGGTGATGCCGCGCAGCGCCCGGTGGAAGGCGTGGCTGTGGGCGTTCGCGGAACCCGGCAGCGTCACCCCCGGCAGGTGCACGGCGCCGGCGGGTCGCTGGGCGCCGGGGGTCACGGAGACCAGGCGCTCGTCGTCGACCTCGAGCAGCACGTCGGAGGCGGCCTGGTCGCCGCCGAGCCAGGCGTGGTCCGCGAAGTACGTGGTCAGCGGCACGTGAGGTCCTCCAGGGCTGCGGCGAGCGCGCGCACCCCGGCCACGCAGTCCTGCGGCAGCGCGTGCTCGTCCGGGCTGTGGCTGGTGCCGGTGGGGTTCCGGACGAAGATCATCGCCGTGGGGGCGACGGCCGAGAGCACGCCGGCGTCGTGGCCGGCCGCGGTGGGCAGCGCCGGGACGCCGCCGAGGACCGCGTCGAGGCGCTCGCGCAGGGCCTCGTCGAAGGCGACGACGGGCGCCGCGGACTCCTGGCCCA
>JARIBR010000348.1 GCA_029258695.1 Quadrisphaera sp. | reverse complement strand
TCTACCACCGGCGGGTGTGGCGCCACACGGTCGGCGCGGACGCCGCCACCGACGTCGAGGTGTTCGGGGCGGGGCGAGCGATCACGAGCTACTACGGCGTCTCGGTGTCCCTGGACGGGCGCTGGCTGGTGGTCTCCGCGCGGGAGGGCACCGCGCCGCGCAACGACGTGTGGCTCGGCGACCTCAGCGCCCCGACGACCCTCGACGGGGTGCCCGAGCTGGTGGCCGTCGCCGAGGGCCTCGACGCCGCGACGGGCGCCGGGGTGGGTCTGGACGGCCGGCTGTACGTGGCCACCGACCTCGGCGCGCCCCGCGGCCGCCTCGCCGTCGCGGACCCCGCCGACCCGGGGCCGGAGCGCTGGAGCGACCTCGTGGGCGAGCGGGACGACGCCGTGATGGAGGACTTCGTGGTCCTGGACGGGCCCGACGGGCCGCTCACCCGCCTGCTCGTCTCGTGGACGCGCCACGCGATCTCCGAGCTGAGCGTGCACGACGCGGCGACCGGGGAGCGCCTCGGTGAGGTCGCGCTGCCCGGCGTGGGCTCGATCGGCGGGCTGGGACGGCGCCCCGAGGGCGGGGCGGAGTGCTGGTTCGGGTACTCCGACACCACGACGCCGGGCCAGGTCATGCGCTACGAGGCGGTGAGCGGCGCGCTCGACGTCCACGCCCTCGCACCCGGGGTGGCCTCCGGCGCGGCGGACCTCACCGCGGCGCGCGGGGCGGCGACCACCGTCGTCGAGACCGCCAGCGCGGACGGCACGACGGTGCGGATGCTCGTCGTGCACCCCGGCGGCGCGGGCGGCGACGGACGCCCCGACCGGCCCCGCCCCACCGTTCTCCACGGCTACGGCGGCTTCGCCAACGCCATGGGCCCCGGGTACTCGGCGGCGGCGCTGGCGTGGGTGGCGGCCGGTGGGGTGTACGTCACCGCCCAGCTGCGGGGCGGCGCCGAGGAGGGCGAGCAGTGGCACCGGGCGGGCATGCTGGGGGACAAGCAGAACGTCTTCGACGACTTCGCCGCCTGCGCGCGGGCGCTGGCCGAGCAGGGGTGGACCACGCCGGAGCAGCTCACCGTCTCCGGGGGCTCCAACGGGGGCCTGCTCGTCGGCGCGGCGCTGACGCAGGTCCCCGAGCTCTTCGCGGCGGCGCTGTGCTCGGCGCCGCTGCTGGACATGGTCCGCTACCAGCTCCACGGCCTCGGGGCGAGCTGGGCGGTGGAGTACGGCGACGCCGGCCGGCTGCCGGACCTGGCGTGGCTCCACGCCTACTCGCCCTACCACCGGGCGCTCGCGGCCGGGCCCCGGCGCTACCCGGCGACGCTGTTCACCGTCTTCGAGGGCGACACCCGGGTGGACCCGCTGCACGCCCGCAAGACGTGCGCGGCGCTGCAGTCCGCCACGACCGCGACGACCGAGCAGGCGCCGGTGCTGCTGCGCGCCGAGCGGGGCGTGGGCCACGGCCAGCGGACGGTCTCCCGGTCGGTCTCGCTGCTGGCGGACTCGCTCGCCTTCGCGGCCTCGCGGACGGGCCTGGAGATCACCGCCTGAGCGTCCGTCGGTGATCAGCGCAAGGATGGGGCATGGCCAACCACGGATCAGCAGCCAGCCCGCAGGACCGGGACGACGAGGACCGGGACGACGAGGGCCGGGACGACGAGGGCCGGGCCCGCCACGACGACCACGCCCGGTCCAACCGGGAGCGCGCCGAGGAGCGCGCCGCCGCCGAGGACACCGCGACCCCGGACGCCGGGGTCGACGCCGCGCGCCTGGTCCCGGCGCGCGCCCGGCCCGACGGCTCGATGCCGCTCGTGCTCGTCACCGGGGTCACCGGGTACATCGGTGGCCGACTCGTCCCCGAGCTCCTCGCCGCCGGGTACCGGGTGCGCGTGCTCGCGCGCAACGCGGTGCGGCTGCGCAGCCGCGACTGGTACGACACCGTCGAGGTCGCCGAGACCGACGCCACGGACGAGGCCGCGGTCCGCGAGGCCCTCACCGGCGTGGACGTGGCGTACTACCTCCTGCACTCCCTCGACGCCGACCCCGCGTTCGCCGCCTACGACCGGCGGATGGCGCTGGGCTTCTCCAAGGCGGCCCGGGAGGCGGAGGTCGGACGCATCGTCTACCTCGGCGGCCTCTACCCCGCTGACGAGACGCTGTCCGTGCACCTGGAGTCGCGCCGCGACGTCGAGGAGATCTTCCTGGCGTCGGGGGTGCCGACGACGGCCCTGCGCGCCGCGGTGATCATCGGGTCCGGCTCGGCGTCGTTCGAGATGCTGCGCTACCTCACCGAGCGCCTGCCGCTCATCATCCGGCCCAAGTGGCTGGCCACCCGTATCCAGCCGATCGCCGTGCGGGACGTGCTGCGCTACCTCGTGGGCTCGGCGGGGATGCCCGCGGACGTCAACCGGGGCTTCGACATCGGCGGCACGGACGTCATGACGTACCTGGAGATGATGCAGACGTACGCGAAGGTCGCCGGGCTGCCGCCGCGCCGCGCCATCCCCGTCCCGGTGTTCACCCCGGGGCTGTCGGTGCACTGGATCAACACCGTCACCCCGGTGCCGCGCTCGATCGCCGCGCCCCTCGTGCACTCCATCGTCCACGAGGTGGTGACCAAGGAGC
>JARIBR010000345.1 GCA_029258695.1 Quadrisphaera sp. | reverse complement strand
CGACCGCCTCGGTCACGGCCCGCGCCGCCGCCGCCCCGGAGGCGGCCCACGCCTGCGCCCACCCGTCGTCGCCTCGAGCAGCGCCGAGGGCCACGCCGGTCCGCCGCCGGGCGCCGGTGCGCGGGAGGGGACCGGGGTCGTCGGGGTGGTCGACGACGTGGACCAGCTCGACGTCGGTCCGGGAGAGCAGCGCGCTCACCGGGCGCGAGAGCGTGGGACGACCGAAGGCGACCACCCGCTGCACGGCGCCGGTCAGCCCGGGGGCGGCTCCCCCGAGCAGGAGCCGGTAGGCGGGCACGGCACGGGGCCCGCTGCGCGCCCCGGAGCTGGGCTCGGCGAGCAGGGGCCACCCGGCGGCCTCGGCGAGCTCGCGGGCGCGGTCCCCGGCGCCGTGCCCCGCGACCACCACGGTGCGCGGGCCGATGGCGAGCGTCTCGACCGCCGACGTGGAACCTCGGTGCCCGCCGGCAGCGACGCGACCCGCGCCGTCGACGGACGGGTGCGCGCCGGGGAGGTCCCCGGCGGTCGGACCTGCCACGGGCGTGCGTCCGGGGTGAGCGCCCCCGGGGCGCCAGGCGTCGTCCGGCACCAGCGGCTCCGTGAACGCCACGTCGACGTGGACCGGGCCGGGGCGCCCGCCGCCGTCCCCGCGCGCTCGCGCCACCGCCTCCAGGAGCCGTGGTCCCGGGCCGTCCGTGGCCTCGTCGAGGACGATCGCCTCACGGACCACCGTGCCGAACAGCGTGGGCTGGTGCGCGCTGGTCTGGTTCGCCCACGTCCCCCTCAGCGCCGCGGGGCGGTCCGCGGTGAGCAGCAGCAGCGGCACCCCGGCCTCCGAGGCCTCCAGCGCCGCGGGGGCGAGGTTCGCGACCGCCGTGCCCGAGGTGGTCACCACGGCGGCCAGCGCGCCGGTGAGGGACCTGGCGGCGCGCCCCACCGCGCCGACGCCCAGCGCGGTGAACGCCGCGGAGCGCTCGTCGTGGCGCACGTGCACCCGCAGGAGGCCGGCCTCCTCGGCGCTCAGCAGGGCGTACGCCAGGGGGGCGGAGCGCGAGCCCGCGCACAGGACCACGTCGCGCACCCCGGCGTCGGCCAGCGCGGTGACCAGCGCGCGGGCGAGCACCGCGGACGGCGCGCTCACGCGTGCTCCGCGGGTGCGGCCGGCGCGCCCGCGTCGCGCCCCCCACCCGCCGGGCTCGCCTCACGGCTCTCGAGGACCCGCCAGCACCGCTGCAGCCTCGCCAGCCACCAGTCCCGGCGCGCCGCCGGCGCCGCCCAGGCCGCGAGCAGGTCGGGGCGCACGTCCGCCGCGCCCACGGCCAGCGCCCCGCCGGTGATCACGCGTGCAGGGGCGACGTCGGCCGCGAGCAGCGCACCGGTGGCGAGCCCGCACGCCAGCGGCTCTCGGGGCAGTGCCGCGGCGGCGGCGAGCCCGGCGCCGATGCCGACGGCGGTGTCCAGCGCGCTCGAGACGACCACGCGCATCCCGAACTCCTCACCGAGCCGACCTGCGAGCGCCACCACGGCGCGCGCCCCACCGAGCGGGGCGACCTTGAGCACCGCGACGTCCGCGGCCCCGGCCCTCGCGACGGCGATCGGGTCCTGCGCGCGGCGGATGCTCTCGTCCGCGGCGACCGGCACGACGGCGCCCGCGGCGGCCATCTCGGCGCGCAGGTGGCTCAGCTCCTCCACCGAGGCGCAGGGCTGCTCGGCGTACTGCAGCGGCCCGGCGGCGGCGAGCGCGTTCAGAGCGGTGAGCGCCTGCGCCACGGTCCAGGCGGCGTTGGCGTCCACGCGGACCGCCGCGCCGGGGCCCAGCACGTCGCGGACGGCGGCGACCCGGGCGAGGTCCTCGGCGAGGCCCTGTCCGCGCTGCGCCACCTTGACCTTGACGGTGGTGCACCCCGGGAAGGCCGCGAGGACGCCCGGCACGTCGTCGGGCGCGACGGCCGGGACGGTGGCGTTGACGGCCACCCGCTCGCGCACCGGCACCGGGGGCCCGCTCCACGCCGCCTCCAGGGCCGCGGCCAGCCAGGAGGCCGACTCGGCGTCGTCGTACTCGGCGAAGGGAGCCATCTCGCCCCACCCCGCCGGTCCGCGGAGCAGGAGCGCCTCGCGCTCGACGAGGCCGCGGAAGCGGACGCGCATCGGGAGGGTGACGACGGCCGCGCCGTCCAGCACGTCGGCGAGGGCGGGGAGCACGGCGTCAGCGTGTCAGGCCGAGATGCCCACCATCGCGGCGGAGCGCTCCCACAACCCGGCGGCGAGGAACGGGTCGTCGGCGGCGCGGTTCGGCCGGCCGGGGCTGAACCGGTCGAGGTACTGACCGTCGGCGTCGCGCGGGTCGGGGCGCGCGGCCAGCCACACCAGCGGCGCCGCGCCGGCGTCGCTGTCGATGGTGAACAGGCTCTTCAACGGCGTGCGGTACAGCAGGCCGACGAGGGAGGAGTCGCGGCCGAACTCGCTGGCGACCGTGCCGGGGTGGAACGCGGTGGCGGTGACCCCCTGACCCTGGGCCTGGCCCCAGCGCCGGCCCAGCTCGCGCACGAAGAGGATGTTGCACAGCTTGGCGTTGGCGTAGGCCGCGAAGGAGAGGAAGTGCCGGCGGCGCAGGTCCAGGTCGTCGAGGTCGATGCGCCCCAGCGCGTTGGCCGCCGATGACGTGACGACCACGCGGGAGCCCTCGGTGGCCACCAAGCGCTCGCGCAGCAGGTTGGTGAGCAGGAACGGCGCCAGGTGGTTGACCTGGAAGGTCAGCTCGTGGCCGTCGACGGTGTCGGTGCGCCCCGAGAAGGTGCCGCCGGCGTTGTTGGCGAGCACGTCGACCCGGTCGGTGCGCTCGGTGATCTGCTCCGCGAGCCGGCGTACCTGGTCCAGCTCGGAGAAGTCCGCGATCAGCGGCTCTTCCCCCACGTCCTTCGCGACCCTGCGCGTCTTCTCGGGGTTGCGGCCGACGGGCAGCACGCGGGCTCCCGCGGCGGACAGGCGCCGGGCGGTCGCCGCGCCGATCCCGGCGGAGGCGCCGGTGACGACGACGGTGCGGCCGGTGAGGTCGGGCAGGTCGGACGTGGACGCGGGCACCGGGAGGCTCATGGCTCCATCCTGCCTCCGCCGGCGGGCGGCTGCAGCCGCGCGAGCGGCACGGACGGCTGACCTACCCTCGCCGGGTGAGCGCCCTGCACGGAGTCTCGGAGACCTTCGACCCGGCCGCGTGGGAGGAGGTGCCCGGCTTCACCGCGCTGCGGGACGTGACGTACCACCGCTCCCGGCCCGGCGCCGTGGCCGGCCGCGACGGCGCCGTGGTGCGCGTGGCGATCGACCGCCCGGAGGTGCGCAACGCCTTCCGCCCGCGCACGGTCGACGAGCTGGCCCGCGTGCTCGACCACGCGCGGCTCGAGCCGTCGGTCGGCGTGGTCCTGCTCACCGGCAACGGCCCGAGCCCGCGCGACGGCGGGTGGGCGTTCTGCTCCGGCGGGGACCAGC
>JARIBR010000318.1 GCA_029258695.1 Quadrisphaera sp. | reverse complement strand
CCGGGGACGCCGCGCACGACGCCGGGCTCGGGCACGTCGTCGTCCGTGAACCGGTGCGCGTGATGCTGCCGACCCCGGCTCTCACGGCGTCGGTGCGGGCCACGGCGCTCGAGCACGGGTGCGACCGCGTGTGGTTCGGCGCCGCTGCGCCCCTGGGCCTCATGGCGCCGGCGCTGCGCAGCGCCGGTGTCAGCAGGACGGTCGCCACCACCTACGGGCACGAGGTCTGGTGGGCACGGCTGCCCGGCTTCCGCAGCGCGCTGCGGGCCGTGGTCGCGCGCAACGACGTGACGACGGTGCTCACCGCAGCCACCGGCGCGTCCATCGCGGCGGGGCTGCGCCCCGGCCAGCGCGAGCGCCTCGTGACCCTCGCCCCCGGGGTGGACCCGGAGACCTTCGCGCCCTCGCCCGCGCTGGCCGCGGCGGCCGGCCGGGTCCGCGAGCGCCACGGCCTGGCGGGCCGGCCGGTCGTGCTGTGCCTGTCCCGGCTCGTCCCCCGCAAGGGGCAGGACGTGCTGGTCGCCGCGTGGCCCGCGGTCAGGGCCGCGGTGCCCGGCGCCGCCCTGGTGCTGGCAGGCAGCGGCCCCTCGCGCCGACGGCTGGAGCGAGCGGTGAGCGCCGCCGGCCTGGGCGCTGACGTGCTGCTCACCGGAGGGGTCAGCCCTGAGGAGCTCGGTGCGCACCACGCGGCGGCAGACGTGTTCGCGATGCCGTGCCGCGACCGCTTCGGCGGGCTGGAGACCGAGGGGTTCGGCATCTGCTTCCTCGAGGCGGCCGCCAGCGGACGGGCCGTGGTGGCGGGGCGCTCGGGTGGCACGTCCGAGGCGGTCGACGACGGCGTCGACGCGCTGATGGTCGACGGTCGTGACGTCGCCGAGGTCGCCCGAGCGGTCGTCTCCCTGCTCGGGGACCCGGCACGGGCCGCGACGATGGGGGAGCTGGGCCGCCGGCGGGTGAGCGCGGAGCACACCACCGCGGCGAGCGCCCAGCGCCTCGCCGGCTTCCTCGGCCTCTGAGCGCCCCCCGGCGGACCCGGGCGGGGACGGGGTCAGGAGTCGTCGCGCGTCTTGGCGTACATCTCCTCGATGACACCGGCGCACTCCGCCAGGACGGCGGCTCGCTTGACCTTCATCGACGGCGTGAGCTGACCGCCTGCCTCGGTGAGGTCGTGCTCGAGCACGGTGAACCGCTTGACGCCCTCGGCGTGGGAGACCTGGGCGTTCGCGGCGTCCACCGCGCGCTGGAGCTCCTCGAGCACCGCGGGCTCGGTCGACGCGGCGGAGACCTCCATCCGAGGCATGCCGCGGTTGGTGAGCCAGGTGGGGAGCATCTCGGCGTCGAGGGTCAGCAGCGCCGCCACGTAGGGGCGGCCGTCACCGACGACGACGGCCTGGCTGACGAGGGGGTGGGCGCGCAGCGGGTCCTCCAGGGCCGCGGGCGAGATGTTCTTGCCGCCCGCCGTCACGATGAGGTCCTTCGTGCGACCGGTGATGGTCAGGTACCCGCGATCGTCGAGGGAGCCGAGGTCACCGGTCGCGAACCAGCCGCCGGCGAAGGCCGGGTCCGCGCTCGCTGCCGAGCCGCCCGAGGGCGTGCCGTCGTCCTCGGCAGCTCCGCCCCGTCCGCGGTGGTAGCCGGGTGTGACGTGGGGGCCGGCCACGAGGACCTCCCCGCAGGGGGTCACGGCGATGGAGCACCCGGGCAGGGGCGGACCCACCGTCGCCATGGAGACCGCACCGGGCCGGTTGACCGCCGTCGGCGCCGTCGTCTCGGTGAGGCCGTAGCCCTGGAGGACGGTGATGCCGGCGCCACGGAAGAAGTGCCCGAGCCGCTCGGACAGCGGCGCGCCCCCCGACACCGCGTACGTGGCGTTCCCGCCCAGCGCGGCGCGGAGCTTGCCGTAGACGAGCCGGTCGAGCACCGCGTGCCGCAGCCGCAGGCCGATCGAGGGACCCCCGGTGTCCTGCGCGCGCGACCAGGCGATGGCGGTGGCGGACGCGGCGGAGAAGATCCGTCCGCGCCCCGCGGCGGTGGCCTTGGCCTCGGCGGAGTTGTAGACCTTCTCGAACACGCGCGGGACGGCGAGGATGAAGCTGGGCTTGAAGGTGGCGAGGTCCGCGGTGAGGTTCTTGACGTCGGCGGCGTGACCCACGGTGACCGGGGTCACCCAGCACAGGACCTCGATGAAGCGGGCGAAGACGTGGGCCAGGGGCAGGAAGAGCAGGGTGGAGGCGCCCTGCGACGCGAAGACCTCGGGCACCCCGGCCACGGCGTTGCGCGTGAGGACCACGAAGTTGCCGTGGGTCAGCACGGCGCCCTTGGGGCGCCCGGTGGTGCCCGAGGTGTAGATGATCGTGGCGGGGTCGTCGAGGCCGGCGGCGCCGCGGCGCGCCTCGAGCTCCGCGTCGTCGACGCCGGCGCCGATCCCGTCCGGGGCGGCCAGCGCGTCGAGGTCACCGTCAGCGATGGTCCACACGTGGGCGAGGTCGGGCAGCCCGTCTCCCTCCGCGCCCGGGTGGCGCACCGCCTCGAGCAGGTCCCGGTGGCCGCCGTCCCCGGCGACGGCGGCCACCGCCCCGGAGTCCTGCAGGATCCAGTGCGCCTGGCCCCGCGACGACGTCTCGTAGACGGGTACCCCGACGGCGCCGGCGAACCACACCGCCGCGTCCGTCAGGGACCACTCGTAGGAGGTTGCAGCCATGATCGCCACCCGATCCCCGGGGCCGACGCCGCTGGCGATCAGACCCTTCGCGAGCGCGGAGACCTCGGCCAGGAACTGCGGCCCGCTGACGTCCTCCCACGGCGAGGCGTCGGGGGAGGAGGACGCGTCCGGTCGCCGGGGCCGGCGGTACAGGGGCCGATCGGGCGTGGCCTCGGCGGCGCTCAGGACCAGGTCGGTGAGGTTGCTGCGGGGGTCCACCTCGACGAGCAGCGGCTCGGAGGCCACGCGCAGCCGCGGGTCCGAGATCGCTGAGGCGAGGTCGGTGCCCTCCGGCGCGGTGCCCTCCGGCGCGGTGCCCTCGGTGGCCAGGGCACCGGCGTGCGGCTGCCGCGGCGTGCGCTCGCGCTGGTCCATGACGGCTCGTCCATCCCTCGTCGCTGCCCCGCACCTGCGGCGTGGCTGGCCGTCCAGCGTATCGGCGCGCGCCGATACCGGTCCCCCGTGCGTCCCGGGTAGCGTCCGGCCACGCGCAGCGTCCCTCCGGAGCAGCAACCCGGTGACGCGGCGTGATCGTCTGGGTGTTCGCCGGGACGAGGACGGTCCGGGGCTCCAGGGCCCTGCGACAGAGCTGAGGAGAGCGCATGCTGACCATCGGCGTGGACATCGGTGGCACGAAGATCGCGGCCGGCGTCGTCGACGGCTCGGGCGTCGTGCTCGAGCAGGTGCGGCGCGCGACGCCGGCCGGTGATCCCCAGGCGATCGAGCGGGTCGTCGCCGAGGCCGTCGCCGAGCTACGCAGCCGTCACGACGTGACGGCCGTGGGGGTGGCGGCTGCCGGGTTCGTCGACGCGGCGGGGCGCAGCGTCGTCTTCGCGCCGAACCTGGCGTGGCGCGACGAGCCCCTCGGCCCGGACCTCGAGGCCCTGGTCGGCCTGCCCGTCGTCGTGGAGAACGACGCGAACGCCGCCGTGTGGGCAGAGATCCACAGCGGCGCGGGACGAGGGCACGACGACGTGGTGCTGCTGACGATCGGCACGGGCCTCGGCGGGGGCGTGGTGGTCGGCGGCGAGCTGCTGCGCGGAGCCAACGGTCTCGCCGGCGAGCTGGGACACCTGCGGGTGGTCCCCGACGGTCACCCCTGCGGCTGCGGCAACCGCGGCTGCTGGGAGCAGTACGCCTCCGGGCGGGCGCTGGTGCGCTCGGCCCGGGAGATGGCGCAGGCCGCGTCATCGGCCTTCGACTCGCTGCTCACGCGCTCGGGGGGCGACCCCGACTCCATCACCGGACCGATGGTCACCGCGGCCGCCCAGGACGGGGATGCGGCCGCCCAGGACCTGCTGGCCGACCTCGGACGGTGGATCGGCGAGGGCGCGGCCTCGGTGGTGGCGGTCCTCGACACCAGCCTGGTCCTGGTGGGCGGGGGCGTCGCCGACGCGGGCGACCTGCTGCTCGAGCCCGCGGCGGCCGCCCTGCACCGTCAGCTCCCGGCCCGGG
>JARIBR010000314.1 GCA_029258695.1 Quadrisphaera sp. | reverse complement strand
CGCACCCACCTGGTCTCCCCGCTGGTCGCCGCCGCCACCGCGGTCCGCGGCACCCTCTCCTCACCGGCGGACCTGCCTGACGTCGCCGCCGTGCCCGCCGGCGTCTGACCCGCAGCCCCCACCGACGAGAGCAGGAGCCACCACCATGGACGCGTTCACCACCCACACCGGCGTCGGCGTGCCGCTGCGCCGCAGCAACGTCGACACCGACCAGATCATCCCCGCCGTCTACCTCAAGCGGGTCTCGCGCACCGGCTTCGAGGACGGGCTCTTCTCCGCGTGGCGCAAGGACCCGGAGTTCATCCTCAACCAGGAGGCGTTCAACGCCGGCTCCGTCCTGGTCGCCGGGGCGGACTTCGGCACCGGCTCCTCCCGCGAGCACGCGGTGTGGGCGCTGAAGGACTACGGCTTCCGCGTCGTGCTGTCCTCGCGCTTCGCCGACATCTTTCGCGGCAACGCGGGCAAGCAGGGGCTCGTCGCCGGCCAGCTGTCCGTCGAGGACGTCGAGATGCTGTGGAAGCTCATCGAGGCGTCCCCCGGCGTGGAGGTCACCGTGGACCTGGTCTCGCGCAGCGTGACGTGCGGGACGTTCACCACGACGTTCGCCATCGACGACTACACGCGCTGGCGCCTCCTGGAGGGCCTGGACGACATCGGCCTGACCCTGCGCTCGGTCGAGGACATCACGGCCTTCGAGACCCAGCGCCCGGCGCACAAGCCCACCACGCTGCCCGCGCTGACCTGAGCGTCCGTGTCGCGCGTGGGGCCACCGGGCCGGGACAGCCTGGGGGCTCGCTTCGACGGGACCCTCTACGCCGCCGCGACGGCGCACCACCGTGCCCACGACGCCGAGCTGCTGGACGGGCTCACGCTGGGGCCGGGCTCGTGCGTGGTCGACGTGGGGTGCGGGATCGGTGATCTCACGCTGTCGCTGTGGGAGGCCGTGCAGCCGGGCGGCGCCGTCGCCGGCCTCGACGTCTCCGCCTCGGTGCTCGAGCGTGCTGCGGCCTCCGCCGGCCAGCGCCAGGGCCTGTCGTGGGTGCTCGGCTCCGCGCAGGAGGTGGCAGACCTGCTCGAGGCCGACAGCGCCGACGCGGTGGTCTCCGTCGCCACGCTGCACTGGGTGCCGGGCGACGACCAGCAGCGCGTGCTCGCCGGCATCGCCCGAGTCCTGCGCCCGGGTGGTCGTCTGCGCCTGGACATGGGCGGCTCCGGTCAGCTGGCCGAGGTCTTCGCCGTCCTCGACGGGGTCAGCGCGGAGCACGGCGGCGGCCCGTGCCCCCTGTTCTTCCCCGAGTCCGACACCTACCGGACCGTGGCGGAGGGCGCCGGCCTCGCTGTGGAGGGGTGCGCCCTGGTGCCCCAGGAACGGGACCTGGGCGATGCCGCCGGGGTGCGGGCGTGGCTGCACAGCCAGGTGCTGCCGGCCTACCGGCCGAGCGTGGGGGAGCGGGTCTGGGACGCCTTCGCCGAGGAGGCCGAGGCCCGGGTCCACGCCGTGATGCCGGACCACGTCGCGGCCTACGTCCGGCTGCGGCTGGCGGCCCACCGGCCCGCGTGAGCACGCGTGCCCTCGACCGTGCCCGCCGTGCGAGCCCTCGGCCCACGAGCACCGCTGCGCCGCCGTGGCGGTCCACGAGACGACGGTCGCGGACGCCTCAGCGGGTGACAGCGCGTGGTCGACCACGACCAGGTTGCTCGACATCCGGACGAAGCCGAGCTCGGTGGGCGGGGAGGTGGCCCAGCCTCCGCGGTGGGCGGCGAACCACCGGCGGGTCCTGGCATGGTGGACGTGCTGGGGCCAGGCGAATGCCACGAGGACGTCGACGTCGAGCAGCAGCGTCACGGGGAGGCGAGCGCGTCGGCGACCTGGTCGTCGGTGAGGGCGCGCGCGCCGTCGGGGACGGTGATCACGGGGAACCCGTCGGCGGCGGTGACCACGCGGCTCCGGGTGCAGGCCTCGGCGCAGCAGGTCCGAGACCACGCGGCCCAGGGCGATCCGTGGGCGTCGGCCACCTCGCGCACCGCGATCATCACGTCGTCGTCGATGGAGAGCGTGGTGCGCACCTCGTCGATTCACCTCACAGAGGTCTGCTGATGCCGCTACGGCTCCCTCGATGCTGACTGCCCGGTCCAGCCGTGCTCGGCGTCGTCGCCGGGCCGGCGCCGGCGGTGGTGCAAACTGGTCCCCGCCCGCCGGACAGCCCCGGCTCACCCGTTCGCGCGCCGCTGACCGGCGGCGGCCCTCGTGGCAGGAGACACCAGCGCCCATGACCACCCTCCACGTGACCGGCGGCACGCCCCTGAGAGGCGAGGTGCACGTCCGCGGCGCCAAGAACTTCGTCTCCAAGGCGATGGTGGCCACGCTGCTCGGCGAGACCACCTCGGTGCTGCGCAACGTCCCCGACATCTCCGACGTCCAGATCGTGCGGGGCCTGCTCGAGCTCCACGGCGTGCACGTGGAGAACGGCACCGACGGTGAGCTGCGCATGGACCCCTCCCACGTCGAGACCGCCC
>JARIBR010000276.1 GCA_029258695.1 Quadrisphaera sp. | reverse complement strand
CCGACCCCGACGGCCTCGCGGCCGAGATCCTGCGCATCGTGCTCCTGTGGGCCAGCCACGGCGTGACGCTGATCCGCGTGGACAACCCGCACACCAAGCCCGTGCAGTTCTGGGCGTGGCTGATGGTCAAGGTCCGCGAGGTGGCCCCGGACGTTCTCTTCCTCTCCGAGGCGTTCACCAGGCCGGCCATGATGCGTGAGCTCGCCGCCGTGGGCTTCGCCCCGTCCAACAACAACATCACCAGGCGCCCCACGGCCGAGGAGCTCGGCGAGTACCTGCTGGAGGTCAGCTCCGGCCCGCGCGACGCCGTGCAGGAGGTCGACGGCACCGCGCACTACCTGCGGCCGAGCTTCTGGCCCACCACGCACGACATCCTCACCCCCGACATGCAGTACGGCGGGCCGGCGGCCTTCGCGCTGCGGGCGATCATCGCGGCCACCGCGGTGCCGACGTACGGCATCTACTCCGGCTTCGAGCTCGTCGAGAACGTCGCCCGCCCCGGCGCCGAGGAGCAGATCGACAACGAGAAGTACCAGTACCGCCCGCGCGACTACGCCGGGGCCATCGCCGCCGGCACCTCGCTGGCGCCGCTGCTCACCTCCTTGAACCGCATCCGCCGCGAGCACCCCGCGCTGCAGCGCCTGCGCGGGCTGACGCTGCACACCGCGGACGACCCGTCCACGCTCGTCTACTCGAGGCGGGTGCCGGCCGAGCACTCCCCGACCGGCCGCGCCGACTGCGTGCTCGTGGTGGTCAACCTCGACCCGCACGCGGTGCGCGAGACGACGGTGCACCTGGACGTCGCCGCCCTCGGGCTCGAGCCGACCGCCCCGTTCGCCGCCCGCGACCTGCTGACCGGTGAGACGTTCACCTGGTGGGCGGACGCCTACGTCAAGCTGGGTCCCGGGCGCAGCGCGCACGTCCTCGAGATCACGCCGATCGGCCCGCCGACCGCTGCCGCCGCGGGCGAGCAGCCGGTGGCCCCGTGAGCTCCGCAGGCGGCGCCTCGTCGGGCGCTCCGTCGGGCGTCCCGCCGATCGGCAGCGGCCAGTGGACCTCCGGGCTGGCCCGGTGGCTGCCCCAGCAGCGCTGGTTCCCCGCCAAGGGCGCCGAGGCCGGGGAGCCGTCCCTGCGCTCGAGCGTGGAGCTGAGCTCCTCCGACGACGCGCTGGTGGTGCTCCACACCGTGGCGGTGGCCCCGGGCGGCGTCGAGCAGCTGCTCTCGGTGCCGCTGGTCTACCGGCCGGTCACCGACGATGACGCGTCCGTCCCCGAGACCGCAGCGCCCCCCGCCGGCGCCGAGGTCATGCGGCTGGCGGAGGGCGAGGCCACCTGGCGCGTGACCGACGGCCCGCACGACCCGGCGTTCGTCGCGGCCCTGGTCGCCCTGCTCGACGGTGGCACCGCCGGCAGCACCGCGGGCAGCACCGCCGCCGGCCACCTCGCCGCCGGCGCGAGCGCCCCGGCGCGCGGAGCGCCGTCGACGGTCCTGCGCGGCGAGCAGTCCAACACCTCGATCATCATCAGCCCACCCGGAGCCACCCCGGTGATCGCCAAGATCTTCCGCGTCCTGGCCGCCGGTGACAACCCCGACGTGGTGGTCCAGGCGGCGCTGGCCGAGGTCGGCAGCGACCGCATCCCCACGCCCGTCGGCTGGTGGTCCGGCACCTGGCCGGACGCGAGCGGCGCGAGCGTCTCCGGGCACCTGGGCGTGGCGGCAGAGTTCCTCTCCGGCGCCCAGGACGCCTGGCGCGAGGCGCTCGGGCTCGCCGAGGCCGGCGCGAGCTTCGCCGACGGCGCCCGGGCGCTGGGGGAGGCCACCGGGCAGGTCCACGCGGCCCTCGCGCGCGCCCTGCCCACCGCTGAGGCCGGGCCGGAGCAGCGGGCCGGCCTCGTCGCCGCGCTGCGCGAGCGCACCGCGTGGGCCATCGACGCGGCGCCGTCGCTGGCCGAGCACGCGGAAGCGCTGCACCTGCGCCTGCAGCGCAGCGCCGCCGCCCTGGAGGCCGCCACGGCCGGGGCGGGAGACGGTTCCTCCGACGGGTCGAGCGACGGCCCGCCCCTGGTGCTCCAGCAGGTCCACGGCGACTACCACCTCGGTCAGGTGCTCCACTCCCCCGAGCGCGGCTGGGTGCTCCTGGACTTCGAGGGCGAGCCGCTGCGCCCGCTCGCCGAGCGCACCCTCCCCGACCTCGCGCTGCGCGACGTCGCGGGCATGATCCGCTCGTTCGACTACGCCGCCTCGACCGCGGCCCGCACGGGGACCGACGAGCGGGCCGCCGCCGCGTGGCGCGAGGAGGCCCGCGACGCCTTCTGCGCGGGCTACGCCACCGCCACCGGATCCGACCCCCGCGAGCGCCCCGAGATCTTGCGCGCCCTCGAGCTCGACAAGGCCGTCTACGAGGTGGTCTACGAGACCCGGAACCGCCCCGAGTGGCTGGCCGTGCCCCTGGGCGCGGTCCAGCGGCTGCTCCACGACGGCCCGACCCCCGAGACACCCGAGACCTGCGAGGCTGACCCCATGAGCCCCACCGACGCCGCCCCGACGACGACCTCCGCGCGGGGCCCGGCACCGCGCCCCGTGGCGCCCGGCGAGCTGTACCGGATCGGCGCCGGCGAGCACGCCTCGCCCCACAGCGTGCTCGGCGCCCACCTGGACGTCGTCGGGGGCGCCGCGACCGACGGGCCACCGCCCTCGGGCGTCACCTCCACGGGCGACGCGTCCGCGCCGGCCGACGCGGCGCCGCGGCGCGGCTCGTCGGACGGCTCGCCCGACGCAGCTGGCCCCGACGCCCGCGCCGTGGTCACCCTGCGGGCGCTGGCGCCGTTCGCCGACGCCGTCGTCGCGCTCACCGAGGGTGGTGGGCGCACCGAGCTGGCCCATGAGGCGGAGGGCGTCTGGGTGGGCGTGCTGCCCGGCGACGACGTCGTCGACTACCGCCTGGAGGTCACTCGCGGCTCCGAGACGTCCGTCGTCGACGACCCCTACCGCTACCTCCCGACGATCAGCGAGTTCGACCTCCACCTCGTCTCCGAGGGCCGCCACGAGGAGCTGTGGGGTGTCCTCGGCGCGCACGTGCGGCGCTGGTCGGGCCCCATGGGTGACGTCGTCGGCACGTCCTTCGCGGTGTGGGCGCCCCACGCCCGCGCGGTGCGGGTCATCGGGGACTTCAACGGCTGGGACGGCCGCCGCTCGATGATGCGCTCCATGGGCTCCTCCGGGGTGTGGGAGGTCTTCCTGCCCGCCGTCGGCAAGGGCGCGACCTACAAGTTCGCGATCCAGACCCAGGGCGGTCACTGGGTGGAGAAGGCTGACCCCATGGCCCGCGCCACCGAGGTGCCCCCCGCGACGGCGTCCGTGGTCGACGAGTCCGAGCACTCCTGGGACGACGACGACTGGATGGCCGCCCGCGTGGCCACCGACCCCCACACCGGGCCGTTGAGCGTCTACGAGGTCCACCTGGGGTCCTGGCGCCAGGGGCTGGACTACCGCGAGGCCGCCGACGCCCTCGTCGAGCACGTCACCGCCACGGGCTTCACCCACGTGGAGCTCCTGCCCGTCGCCGAGCACCCCTTCGGCGGCTCCTGGGGCTACCAGGTCACCGGCTACTACGCCCCCACCTCGCGCTTCGGCAGCCCCGACGACTTCCGCTACCTCGTGGACACCCTGCACC
>JARIBR010000262.1 GCA_029258695.1 Quadrisphaera sp. | reverse complement strand
GTGCGGCCTCACGGCCCCAGGCCAGGGCCCCTCGAACCTCGTCCCGCGGTCGTGTAGTGTTGAACCCAACGCCGCGGGGTGGAGCAGTTCGGTAGCTCGCTGGGCTCATAACCCAGAGGTCGCAGGTTCAAATCCTGCCCCCGCTACCACCACGAAGGCCCGGAACTTCAAGTTCCGGGCCTTCGTCATGTCCGGACGCTGTCGACCGCTCGGGACGTGCACCCGCGTACGCGTCCCGGCAGGACCGACGGTGGAGGGCGTCCCGTGGTGAGGGCGATCGTCCAGCGGGGACCTGCGGCGAGCGACACGCTGGGGGAGAGCGCGCGAGGTCCCCGCTCGAGGCGCGCTGGAGGCGCGAGGTCCCCGCTCGACGGCACCCGGCCCGGCTTGCTGACGCCGAGGCCGGCTGGCCCGACCGGCTCAGGGCTCGGCCAGCTCCATGGGCTCAGGACTCGCGCAGGGACGCGGCCGGGCTCGTCAGCACGCTGAACGTCCCGTCCGTCTCGAGCACCACGGCCGCCACGTCACCCTCCAGGGAGGCGTAGCCCTGGGAGCGGGCCGCCTGGCGCACCTCGTCGGGGGTGACGCGCTCGCGCTTCAGGCTCTCGGGGAGGAACTCTCCGGAGTACAGCAGCACGGGCTCGTTGCGCACCGCGTTCTGCACCCATCCCGCCCGCGTCGACGCCCACGTCACGACGTACTGCAGCGCGATGAGCACCGCGAGCGCGAGGAGGCCCTCCGAGTAGCTCACCGTGGAGCTCAGGAGGATCGTCGCGAGCGTCGAGCCGAGCGCCACGGTCACGATCATGTCGAAGGCGTTGAGCTGCGCCAGCGTCCGTCCGCCGGTGATCCGCAGCATGACCACGAGGGCCACGTACGCGGCCGGGCCGATGAGGAGGATGCGCGTCAGGTCGTCCCAGCTGTCGAACCACATGGCGCACACCCCACCACAGCACCGGGGCAACGCACGTCGGCGCCCCGGGACGCCCGATCAGCCGGCTGCTGCTCCGGCCGCCGAGGAGGCCGTGGCGTCGCGGTGGCCGCTCCCGCGGCCCAGGCGCGCGAGCACCTCGTCGTGCAGGTGGCCGTTGGTGGCCACCGCATCGCCGCCGAACGGGCCGTCCACCCCCTCGAGGGAGGTGAAGCGCCCGCCCGCCTCGGTGACCAGGGGGACCAGGGCCGCCATGTCGTGCAGCGCCAGCTCCGGCTCGCACGCGATGTCGACGCTGCCCTCGGCGACGAGCGCGTAGGACCAGAAGTCGCCGTAGTCGCGGGTGCGCCACACGGAGCGGGTGAGGTCGAGGTAGGGCGCGAGGAGCCCGGCGTCCTCCCACTCACGGATCTCCGAGCTGGACAGGGACGCGTCGGTGACCTCGGTGACCCCCGAGACGCTCAGGCGGCTGGCGGAGGCCAGCGACGAGCCCGTCCACGCGCCGGTGTCCCGCGCGGCCCACCAGCGGCGGTGCAGCGCCGGCGCCGAGACCACGCCGAGCACCGGGTCGCCGTCGTCGAGCAGCGCGATGAGCGTCGCCCACACCGGGACCCCGCGGACGAAGGACTTCGTGCCGTCGATGGGGTCGACCACCCACTGGCGCCCCGAGGCGCCGACGTGCTCGGCCATCTCCTCGCCGAGCACCCCGTCGCGGGGGCGCGCACGGCCCAGCTGGGCGCGCACGAGGGCCTCTGCGGCGCGATCGGCGTCGGTGACGGGCGTGAGGTCCGGCTTGGTCTCCACGGTGAGGTCCCGGGCCTTGAAGCGGGACATCGTGAGCTCGTCGACGGCCCCCGCGATGATGAGGGCCAGGCGCAGGTCGTCGCCGTAGCGGGGTCTCGTGGGGGCGGGCACGGCGCCGACGCTAGCGCCCACCGCGAGCGGGCGGCGTCAGCCACACCTACCGTGATCGCCATGGACGGCTCGAGCGAGCAGACAGGGCTCAGCACAGCAGGGCTCAGCACAGCAAGGCTCAGCACCGCAGGGGGAGGGGAAGCCCGGGCGGCGGTGCTGCGCGGGTTCTTCGACGACGACGGACGCCTGGTGCAGTGGCCCGCCAAGCTCTCCCGGCGCGTGGTGGCCCTGGACGTGCTGGCCCAGCTCTTCGAGCCGGGGCTGCGCTACTCCGAGACGGAGGTCAACGCGGTGCTGCGCGGCGCCGTCGCCGGGCGGGTGGACGTCGTGACCGCTCGCCGCTACCTCGTCGACGCGGACCTGCTCGGGCGGGAGGCGGGCCGGTACTGGCGCAGCGGGGGCACCGTCGAGGTGTGAGCCTCAGCGCGGGTGGGCGCCGGGGTCCTCCTCGCCGGCGCGGCTGCGCAGCAGCCGGCGCAGCGATGCGAGGCGCACCGGCCCGGCGGGTCCGGCGTTGCCGTCGGCGACCCAGGCGTCCAGGGCGCAGCCCGGCTCGTCGTGGGTGCACCCGCGGGGGCAGAGCGCCGATCCCGGCTCGAGGTCGGAGAAGCTCTCGAGGAGGCGCTGGGGCTGCAGGTGGGCGAGCCCGAAGCTGCGCACCCCCGGGGTGTCGACGACCCACCCGCGCTCGGCCGCAGGTCCCAGGCGCAGCGCCACCGCGGAGGACGACGTGTGGCGTCCCTGCCCCGTGCTGGCGTTGACGATGCCGGTGGCGCGCCCGGCTCCGGGCACCAGGGCGTTGACCAGCGTGGACTTGCCCACCCCCGAGGGGCCGACGAGGACGCTCTCGCGGCCGCCCAGCCAGTCCAGGACCGCGTCCAGCCCCGCGACGCCGTGCTCCCCGGCAGCGACGCCGTCTTCCCTGGCTGCGACGCCGTGCTCCCCGGCTTCGCCGATGGTGCGGGACAGGACGAGGACCGCCACGTCGAGCGCCTCGTAGGCGGCGATCACCGGCGCGGGATCGCCGAGATCGGCCTTGGTCAGCGCGATCGCCGCGCCCATCCCCGCGTCGAACGCCGCTGCGAGGCACCGGTCGACCATGCGCAGGTTCGGCTCGGGATCGGCGGCGGCGGTGACCACGAGGAGCTGGTCGGCGTTGGCCACGATGACGCGCTCGACGGGGTCGGTGTCGTCGGCGGTCCGTCGCAGCACCGACGTGCGCGGCCGCACCCGCACCACACGGGCGAGGGTGTCCACGGCGCCCGAGACGTCGCCCACGACGTCCACCCGGTCGCCGACGGCCACCGCCTCGAGGCCGCTGCGGGCGAGCTCGCGCGCCCGCATCGCAGTCACGGTGCGCTCGTCACCGCCCTCGCCGACGAGGACGGTGAAGCGCCCCCGGTCGATGGTCAGCACCCGGGCGGCCACCGCGTCGTCGTGGCGGGGACGCTCCTTGGTGCGCGGCCGTGTGCCACGAGGGTTGGGACGCCCGCCGGGCTCCTTGCCGTCCCAACCCCTGACCCTCATGAGCGGTGTCCCCTCACGGGCGGTGTCCCCTCACGAGCGGTGTCCCCCCGCCGGCGCGCGGTTCGGGCTCACGTCCGCTCCAGCATGGCGGCCCAGGCGTCGGGGAAGTTCGGCATGGTCTTCGAGGTGGTCCCGACGTCCTCGACCACCACCCCCGGCACGCGAAGACCCAGCACCGCGGCGGCGGTGGCCATCCGGTGGTCGGCGTAGGTGGCGACCCGGCCGGCGTGCAGCCGGCGCGGGGTGATGCGCAGCCCGTCGGCCGTCTCGGCGGCCTGACCCCCGAGGGCGTTGATCTCGGCGACGAGCGCGGCGAGGCGGTCGGTCTCGTGGCCGCGCAGGTGGCCGATGCCGTGGAGGTGGCTGCTCGAGACCGCCAGCGCCGCCAGCGCGGCGATGACCGGCGTGAGCTCCCCGACGTCGGAGAGGTCGGCGTCGATGCCGTGCAGCTCGCCCGACGACGTGACGGTCAGGCCGTCGCGGCCGAGGTCGACGTCGGCGCCCATGGCGTCCAGCAGGTCGCGCAGCGCGTCGCCGGCCTGGGTGGTGCGCTCCGGCCACCCCGGCACGCGGACCCGGCCACCCTCGGGGGCCAGGGCGGCGGCGGCGAGGAAGGGAGCGGCGTTGGACAGGTCCGGCTCGACGTCGACGTCGAGGGGGGAGACCGGGCCCGGTGCCACGCGCCACGCGCCGTCACCGCGCTCGACGTCGACACCAGCGTCGGTGAGGACGGCGACGGTCATCGCGACGTGCGGTGCCGAGGGCATCGGGCCGTCGACGCGCAGGTCGAGCCCGTCGCGCATCGCCGGGGCGCTCAGGAGGAGGGCTGAGACGAACTGGCTGGACGCGCTCGCGTCGAGGATGACGCTGCCGCCGGTCAGCCCGCCGCTGCCGTGCACGGTGAACGGCACGGAGCCCTGGGTGGGACGGGTGATCTCGGCCCCCAGGTCCACGAGGGCGTCGAGGAGGGGGGCGAGCGGCCGCACGCTGGCGCCCGGGTCGCCGACGAACGTCGTCGGGCCGTGGGCGAGCGCCGCGAGCGGGGGGACGAAGCGCAGCACCGTGCCGGCCAGGCCACAGTCCACGGTGCCGCCGGCGCGTCGCGTCCCCGGGGTCACGTGCCACGCCCCGGCGTCGCCGTCCTCCACGACCGCCCCGAGCGCCTGGAGGGCGCCGACCATGAGGTGCGTGTCGCGCGAGCGCAGCGGGGACCGCAGGACGGAGGGCCCGTCGGCGAGAGCGGCGAGCACCAGGTAGCGGTTGGTGAGGGACTTCGAACCCGGGAGGACCACGGTCGCGTCCAGCGGGGCGCGCGGGTCGAGGGTCGGGGCCGGCCAGCCGTCCAGGGAGCTGCTCACGAGGCCGACCCTAGGCGCCGGGAGGGACGGGGCCGAGAGGGACAGGGGCAGGAGGGCAGCGTCGCCACGCGATGGGACGCGACGAGGGCCCGACCGCACGGGTCGGGCCCTCGTCGAGGTCGGGGTGGACCCGGGTCAGACGCCGACGGCGTCGCGGCCGCGCCGCACCTGGAGCTCGGCCTCGCGCTTGAGGCGGCTGCTGGTGCGCTTCGCGTCGGCCTTCGCCAGCTTGGCGGCGCGCTGGGTGTCGCGGGCGGCGCGTCGAGCGCGCCAGCCGAGGCCGGGCTTGCCGTTGGTGTCGACGGCGGTGATGAGCAGACCACCGAGGAGCCCGACGTCCTTGAGGACCTGGGTGAGCTCACGGCTCTTGGCCTCCGGGTCCTCCTCCTTCCAGAACTGGTGCCCCGAGAGGGTGGTGGGGACGACCGAGGCGGCGAGGACCAGGGCGGACAGGCGCGGGAAGCGCCCGAGCCCGAGCAGGGTGCCGGCGCCAGCCATGATGCCGCCGTTCAGCCGGACCAGCGCCGCCGGGTCCTCGGGCAGGCTCACCGGGCCGATGGCGGTCCCGGCGAGCGCCGGGATCAGCGGGCCGCCGTTGGAGGCCTTGGTGCTCGGGCGGCGGAGCTGGTCGACACCCCCGTGGACGAACTGGGCGGCGAGCAGCGGTCGGGCGATGCGGCGCACGAGTGTCATGGCGCCATCCTTACCGCACCGGGGCTCTCGATGCACACCGGGACCGCCCGGCTGCCGCACTGGCAGACTCCCCCGCATGTGCGGGAGGTACGCGGCCAGCCGCGGCGCGGAGGAGCTGGTCGAGGAGCTGGGGATCGCCGTGGACTCCACCGCGGGGCGGTTGCGGACCACCTACAACGCCGCCCCCACCACCCAGCGCGCCGTCGTGCGAGCCGCCCCGGCCGACACCAGCGCCGACGGCGGGGGCCCCAGCGCCGACGGCCGGCCCGCCGCAGGGGAGTCGGGCGTCCGCCCCGCCCGCGAGCTCACCCTGGCGAGGTGGGGGCTCGTGCCGTTCTTCGCCAAGGATGCCGCCTCGGGCGCCCGCATGATCAACGCGCGCAGCGAGACGGTGCTCGACAAGCCTGCCTACCGGCGCGCGATCCGGCGCAGCCGCGTCCTCGTCCCCGTCGACGGCTGGTACGAGTGGCAGCGACGCACCGAGGACGGCCGCGCCACGAAGGTGGCCCACTACACGTCGGCGCGCGGCGGCGGGACCCTGCTGCTCGCGGGCATCGCCGAGACCTGGCGTCCGCGCGCCCAGGAGGGCGACGAGGAGGACGCCGAACCGGTCTCCACCTTCTCCATCCTCACCCAGGACGCCCACGGCGTCCTGGCGCAGGTCCACGACCGCACGCCGGTCCTCGTCCCGCAGGACCTGCACGACGACTGGCTGGACCACGGTCTCGAGCGGCGCGAGGACGTCGCGGAGCTCCTCGCCGCAACCGTGGCCAGCGCCCCGACGGGCCCGACCGGCCCGACCGGCCCGACCGGCCCGACCGGCGCGGCGTCTGCGCCTCGGGGGCTGAGCGTGGTCCCGGTGGGGCGCGGCGTCGGGAACGTGCGCGCGGACGGCGCCGAGCTCGTCGCCCCCACGGGCCCACCCCTGTCCTGAGCCGGCCCCTGTCCTGAGCCGGCCCCTGTCCTGAGCCCACCCCTGTCCTGAGCCGGCCCGTGTCCTGAGCCGGCCCCGGTGGAACAACGCCTCGGAGCGGCGGCGTTGACACCACTGCAGCCACGAGCGCCGCGATCGGCGGCGCGCACGGCAGGAGGAGGCAGGATGCTCGTCTCGATCGACACCGTCGACCGCGGGGCCCACGGGCCCGTCGGCGGCGGTTCGCCCAGCGAGAGCGCCGTCCAGCGGCGCGGCGCGCCGCGGCCGTCCCCGGTAGGATCGGCCACGATGAGCGAGGACACGGACCGAGCGCCGGTGGAGGAGACCGTGGCGGCTCGCACCGCCCGGTTCGAGGACGAGGCCCTGGTGCACCTGGACCAGCGGTCCTCGGCGGCGCTGCGGATGACGCGGAACCCCGCCGATGCCGAGGACCTGGTCCAAGAGGCCTTCGCGAAGGCGTTCGCGTCCTTCCACCAGTACCGCCCGG
>JARIBR010000259.1 GCA_029258695.1 Quadrisphaera sp. | reverse complement strand
ACGCTCGCCGAGCGCCGCGACCAGATCGCCCCCGCCGACGAGGAGCTGGAGGCGCTGGCCGGCGAGGCCGCCGCGGCGCGCACCGACATGGCGCAGGCCCTGGCGACGGCGGCTCCCCCGGGCGTCGACGACGCTCCCGGCGAGGGTGCTGCGCTCGAGGCGCTGCTGGAGCGCAGCCGCGCCGTGCTCGCGCTGGACGAGCGCGAGCGCGCGCTGCTCGAGCGCCTGGAGGCCCGCACCCCGACCGGGGCGCAGGACGTCGAGCCCTTCGTCGCGTCGCTCGCCGACGTCGACGCCGTCACCCTCGCAAGCCGCCTCGCGGACGCCGAGCGCGCCGAGGCGGAGGCCAAGGCGCAGCGCTCGGCCGCAGCCGAAGCCCTCGGGGCGGCGCGGACCAGGCTGGCGGGCCTGACGAGCGGATCGAGCGCCGCGGAGCTGCGCGCCCGCGAGGCCGAGGCCGTCGGGGAGCTGGCGGGAGCCACCGAGCTGTACGCCGTGACGCACCTGCAGCGCACCGTGCTCCGCGAGCAGCTCGAGGAGCACTCGGCGCAGCACGCCAACCCGCTGCTGGAGGACGCCGGGGTGCTGCTCGAGACGCTCACCGGCGGACGGTGGGTGGCCCTGAGTGCCGCGTCGTCGTCGACCGAGCGGAGCCTGCGCGTCGTGGACGCCAGCGGCGCCCCGCACGACCCGGCGCAGCTCTCCGAGGGGACCGCCGACCAGGTCTTCCTCGCGCTGCGCCTGGCGGGCCTCACCCAGGTGGCCGCCGAGCGCGCCGAGCAGGGCCTGCCCGCGCTGCCCGTGGTGCTCGACGACGCGCTGATGACCTTCGACGACGAGCGCGCCAGCGCGGCCCTGGGTCTGCTGGCCGCCTCCGGGCACCAGACGGTGGTCCTCAGCCACCACGAGCACCTCGCCGACCTCGCCAGCGCGCTGGACCACGACGGCGTGCGCGTCGCCCGGCTGGACGGCCCGGGCGCCGGCACGACGCGGGCGCTCGCGGCCACGGTGCGGGCCGCGGCAGCCCGCGGCCGCCCGCTGGAACCGGCGTGAGCGTCGAGGCCTCGCGGACGTCAGCCGAGGGCGTCCATGCGGCCGGGGACCTTGCCGCCCGGTCGACGGCGCGACCTAGCCTGGGCCCATGAAGACGATCGCACGATGGGTCCTGAGCCTCCAGATGCTTCTCGCCGGGCTCGGGCACCTGACCTTCGCCCGGGAGCCCTTCCAGGCTCAGGTGCCCGACTGGACCACCAAGGTCAGCGGCATGGACAAGGACGCCGTGGTGGTCGCCTCCGGTGGCGTGGAGATCATGTTCGCAGCCGCGCTGGTCGCCCTGCCGAAGGACCGTCCCCGCATCGGCGTGCTCCTGGCGCTGTTCTTCGCTGCGGTCTTCCCCGGAAACGTCGAGCAGTACCTCAAGAAGCGCTCCATGCCGGGTCTGGACACCGACCGCAAGCGCCTGGTCCGCCTGTTCTTCCAGCCGCTGCTCATGGCGTTGGCGGTGTGGTCCACCAGCGCGAAGCGCTGACGCCGAGGCACTCAGGGCCCTCCCGGGCCTCAGAGGTCGACGGCTCATCCCCTCCGGTCCGCAGGGACGTCGATGCCCCGGTCGTCGGTGTCCCCGGGCGGGGTCGATGACGGGGGCGTCCTCGTCATGGCGACCCCGACCAGGACCACGCCCGCGCCGATCACGCTGGACGCCGACAGTGGCTCACCCAGCACGAGCGCTCCCAGCGCCAGGGCCACGACGGGCACGAGGTAGCCGACCGCTGCCGTGCTCGTGGCGCCGTCCTGCGCGATGGTGCGAACGATCAGGTAGAAGCTCAGCGCGGTGCACACCGTCCCGAGTGGCAGCATCGCGACCGCTCGGTGCCCGTCGACGGCAGCCAGGCTCGTCCACGAGACCAGCAGCAGGGGCAGGGAGAACACGGTGGCGAGAAGCATCTGCGCGGTCGCGACGGGCAGAGCGGTCAGGCCCTGCCCGGAGAGGGTGCGGTTCATCCACGTGAACGCCGCGGCGTAGCTGGCGGCGGCCCCGGCGACGAGCAGCCCTCCGCCGAGCGTCGAGCCCTGCTCGGCAGGGGCCATGAGGGCCACCACCCCGAGGAAGCCGAGACCCAACCCCACGTAGTGGGCGGTGCGCCGCCTCCTGTCGTGGCCGAGGGTGAGCCCGAGGCGATGAGGCACCGCCCGCTCGTCACCTGCCCGGGCGAGAGCCCGGACCTCAGGGAGATGTCGATCCACACGAAGGTCGAGCCCCAGGCGAGGGCGAGGAGAACGATCCGAGGCACGCTGGTCAGCACGCAGCCACTGTCCCCGCGCCATCCGTACGGCACAAGCACACTTTCACTCATCAATGTTCGGCACCTGCGAACACCAGGCTGTACGGTGCTGCCGTGGCAAGCAGACCGTGGCTCGATGCCCACCGGCTCAGCGTCTTCCGCCAGGTCGCGTGCGAGGGGTCCGTCCGCGGCGCTGCGGAGGCGCTGGGGCTCACGCCGTCGACGGTCAGCCAGCTGGTGGGCGCTCTCGAGGGACAGGTCGGCTTCCCGTTGACGGAGCCCGCTGGCCGAGGCATCAGCATCACCGCCGGGGGACGCGAGCTCGTCGACCAGGCCGAGCCGGCGCTGGAGGCCATGCGCGACCTGTCGTCGTGGGTGGCCCGCCAGCACGACCAGCGCATCTCCACGCTGTCGATCCGCTACATCCAGTCCGTCGGCGCCCTGTGGCTGCCCACCGTCGTGCGCCGGCTGCTCGACGAGTGGCCCCACCTGCAGATCGACCTCAAGATCGACGAACCGGCGGGGCCTGAGGCACCTCCGGCGATCACCGTGCTGGCCGAAGGACCCGACTACCGGCCACCGAGCGGTCACCTCGCCGAGCACCTGGTCTCCGAGCACTACGTCGTGCTCGTCCCCGAGGCGCACGCCCTCGCGTCCCAGCGCACGCTGCGCCTCGGTGACATCGCGCCGGACCACCCGATCATCACCACCGACGCCGACGGGACCTGGTGCCGCAACGCGTTCGACGCTGCCGCCGACCGTGCCGGCCTGTCCGGGGTGCGCACCCTCCGGGCCGCTGACCTGGCCACCGTCGAGGGCCTGGTGCTCGCCGGCCTCGGCGTCGGGGTCGTCCCTGCCAGCGCTGCCCGCACGATCACTGGACGCATCGCCGTCACGGAGCTCGCCTCCCCCGCGATCGAACGGTCCGTCTTCGCTCTCGTGCGACGCTCCGACCGATCCCTCGTCCACGTCGACGCCGCGCTGACCGCGATGGCGGACGTCGCCAGCGCAGCGGACCGCGCATCCAGCAGCGCTGCAGGTGCGACGGGCGGTGCGTCGCGGTGAGTGGCGGAGCACCTGCTGCCGATGGCCGGCACGGTCAGGGCGGCGATCTCGTCGGGGGCGCTCACGACGGCACCGTCGACGTCCACGTCGCGAGCGAGGAAGACCACGTTGAGCACCTGGTCGCCGTCGTCGGCGGTGAACACCGTGCTCTCGACGTACTCCAGGGTCTGCGTCAGGGGCAGGCCCACCTCCTCGAGCACCTCGCGGCGCGCGGTGTCCTCCAAGGCGTCGCTGGCGGTGCCGTCGACCTCGAGCGTGCCGCCGACCAGGGACAGCTGTCCCGCGGCGTGCGACTCCTGCGCTCCTCGCACGATGAGCAGCCAGCGGTCGTCGTCGCTGACGATGGCGACGTCGACGTTCACCGAGCACGACACGGGATGCTCCTCGAGGGACGGAGGTCATGGTGGTCAGGAGGACACCGGTGGGGCTCCACGCGCGTCGACGTCGACGTGACGCTGGTCGGACATCCTGCCGGAGCACCTGGAGGTGCGGCTCGGCACGCTACCGTTCGATCAGCTCGTCGTCGACGTGGACGACCCCGGCGTCGACGTCGGGGGTGACGAAGCGCAGGAGGCGGGTGCCCTCGACGGTGAGCGCGGCGATCGCGTGCTCGCCGAGGCGGGTGTAGGGACGGATGGTCAGGATGGCCGTGCCGTGGTCCTGGGTGATGGTCCACTCGCCGCTGGTGGTGCCGTCGACGAGCACGGCGGCAGGGACGAGGCCGTTGGGCCGGCGGGAGTGGCGCCGGTAGTCCTCGGTGACGACGCGGCGGCGGTCGGCGTGGGAGCGGAGCACGTTGTCGAAGCCGTCGAGGAACCGCGGCGGGGCCGGGGTGTCAGCACCGGGCCTCGGGGCGTCCTCGAGGTCGAAGAGCTCCCGGCCGTCCTCGTCGCGGAAGGTCACCAGGCGGGGCCGCAGGGCGGCGAAGACGGCGCGCAGGCCGGTCAGACCGGACCACGTCTGGGCGTCGTTGACGGTGGCGGGCCCGAACGCGGCCAGATAGCGCAGGACCAGTCGTGACAGCGAGGGTGCTTCGGCCAGGGCGCCGGCGCCGAGCCAGGACTCCACGGTGGTGTGGGCGACGGGCCCGCTGCGCCTCCACAGCCCGCGGGGGGGCACCTGGACCAGGGGCAGCGCGGTGCGGGCGGCGTAGGCCAGGGCGGCGGGCGGGTGGTGGGGCCATCGCGCGCTCAGCAGCTCGCCGAGCTGCCGGGAGGTGCGGGGCTGCTCGTCGAGCAGCTCACGGGCGTGGCGGGTCAAGGCCGCCGTGTCGAGGCCGACCAGCGCTCGGCCGTGCGGGGAGCTGGCGCGCAGGTCACGGTCGAGCGCGGGCTGGACCAGGGGGCGCAGGCCCGTGGCGTCGGGCGCGGTGACCAGGTGGATGGTCGAGCGCATCAGGGCGATCCGGACCAGCTGGCGACCCTCGAGCAGGTCGGCGGCGTGCTCGGGGCGGAAGCCGTCGATGCGGGTCCACAGCCCGACGTACCAGCTGTGCGGGGTCTGGGCCTGGAGCCCGACGAGGTGCTCGACCACCTCGCTCACGCTGCGGTCGCTGCGCTGGAGCAGCAGCTGGCGCGCGAGCGTGGCCCGGTTCAGCGCGCGGGCGCTGAGGACCGTCGCGGGCATCGGCACGCTCCTCTCCCCCGGGACGGCTCCCGGGTCCCGCGGTGATGTCGTGGTGGTGGGCTCAGGGGCTCCAGGCGGCGCTGATCTCCTCCCAGGAGGCGGCAGGCTCGGTCAGCCCGCTCGCGGCGGGCGCCCGGAAGGCCGGCAGGAGCAGCTGGACGTAGCGGCGGCGCAGGGCGTCGCTGCGGGCGGCGCCCCCCACGCGCACGGCGCTGAGCATCTCGAAGAGCACGCCGACGTCGTGGGCGCTGACGTCGGCCCGCACGGCTCCGCGCGCCTGCGCCCGGGTGAGCACCTCCTCGATCAGCGAGCTCATCCCGCGGGCCGCGACGTAGAGCTCCTCGTCGGCGGGACGGGTCGCCGCCAGGCCCCGCAGCGACCCCGCGCGGGCCTGTGAGGCCTCGTGCACGAACCCCTCGAAGGCGTCCCACGGGTCGGCGTCGACCCTCTCGAGCGCGTCGCGGGCGGCGCCCACGATCGCGTCCATCCCCTCGACGAGCAGCCGTCGCACGAGCGCGTCCCTGCTCGGGAACCGCCGGTACAGCGAGCCGACGCCCACCCCGGCTCGAGCCGCGATCTCACTCATCGAGGTCTGCGGCGCCACGGTCAGCACGTCCTGCGCGGCGGCGAGCACCCGCACGTCGTTGACCGACGCCTCCGGTCGTCGTCCGCTGAGCCGAGGCTCCGGGACGTCCTTCGACGTGGCCATGACGCCACCCTAGTCCTGAAGCGGAACGATACGCTCCGTTCCGCGGCACGCGGGAGGCCAGCGCCTCCACAGGAGGCAGCCCGTCGGTCGCCACCGTCGTGACGCACCTGCAGGCCCGGGCGGACCACGCGATCACCAGATGGTCCGAGGTGTTCCCCGTCGACCCGCTCCTGCCCGGACCGCACGTCGCCCTGGACCAGCGGGGCCCGGCCGACCACAGCATGGCCGACGTCGCGGCGGTCACAGCGGGCGCCGTCGTGCAGGGACAGGGCTTCGGCGCGCACGCACGGCGGGCGCCCCGTCCAGCGCGTGGTGGAGCTGGGCGGCGATACGGAGGTCGGGACGCCGGGTGGCGCCGTCGCCGAGCTCGACCGTGTCGTGGCGGCTCACGGGTCCGTCTCCAGCACACCTCCCCCGTCACGATCGCGACCCGGGAAGGCCCTGGCCCCATGGATCAGCACCACGCCATCGGGCATCGGCTCACGGCGGTGCGCGCGGTAGCCGCGGCGGGCGTACATCGCCAGGTTGGCGACGATGAGGTGCGCGGTGAACAGCTCCGCGGTCCTCACCGACGGCCGGTGGTGGGCCTCGACGGCGGCCAGCAACCGCGAACCGATCCCGAGACCCTGGACGTCTGGAGCGACGGCCAGGCGGCCGATGCGCAGCACCGCACCCTCGAGGCGAGCACGCCCGGCACCCGGGTGACCACCCTCCTGCTGACGCTGGTGGCCGACGCCGAGCACGCCGGCGCCGCGCAGCTCTTCGGCGCCGTGATCGAGCTGGTCGACGCCACCCTCGACGCCCCGGCGCAGCACCCTCGCCGGGAATCCCGGGCCGTTCCCGTGACGGTCGCGGCGCTGCGCCGCCTACCGGGCGCCGGAGAAGGCGTCCCGGAAGTCGTGGGCCCAGGTGGTGAAGCTCGTCGCCGGTCGGCCGGTGACGGTGGGGACGGCGGGGTCGACGATGGCCGCCGCGGGCTCCAGGGCGGTCGCCATCAGCGCCAGGACGGCGTCGGCCATCTGGTCGGGCATGCCGGCGCCGGTCATCGCGGTGCGCACCGTGGCGGGCTCGGTCTCGACGTAGCGCAGCGGTCGGCCGACGGCGTCGGACAGGACGGCGACCTGCTCGCCGGGCGAGAGGGCTTCCGGGCCGGTCAGCGGGTAGGTGCGTCCGGCGTGGCCGGTGGTGGTGAGCACCGTGGCTGCGGTGGCGGCGATGTCGCGGTGGTCGACCACGGTGGTGCGCCCAGCGCCGTAGGGGGCGTAGGCGGTGTCGTGGCTGGCGATGGTGTCGGCCCACATGAGGCTGTTGGACATGAACGCGGTCGGGCGCAAGAACGTGAAGGGCACCCCGCTCTCACGGACAGCCTGCTCGCCGGCGCGGTGCCAGGTGGTGATGGGGTCGCTCGCGGACTCGTCGCCGAGGGTGTAGGAGGAGACCTTGACGATGTGCTCCACCCCGGCGCGGGCCGCGGCGGTGGCCAGGGTGGCGTCGTGGCGCGGGCCCTCGGGGCCGGCGGTGAGCAGGAAGACCTTCTCGGCGCCCTGAACGGCGCGCTCCACGCTGGCGGGGTCGTCGAAGTCGCCGGTGACGACCTCCACGCCGGGGGGGAGGTCGGCGGTGCCGGGGTGGCGGGTCATCGCGCGCAGCGGGGCTCCGGTGGCGGCGAGCTGGTCGAGCAGGACTCGACCGATGGTGCCGGTGGCTCCGGTGACGAGGATCATGGTGTCTCCTTCGAAGGGGGTGCGGGCCACGTGGCAGGTCCGCTCTGGGGGCAGGGGGCGTGGGCAGGACGAGGACCGGCGCGACGGTCGCCGCGGCGGCGGCCAGCGCACGGAGCAGAGGTGTCTGGGGTCGCTGCGTCCAGGGATCAGGCGCGCTGTGGGCGCCGGCCAGCGCGGTGGTCGGGGTCCGGGTCGCGGTGGCCAGGGTAGTGACCGGGACGAGGACGACGCGATGGCCCGGGCCGAGCGCTGGCGCCGCCGTCACCGACGCCGGGTCGGTCCTGTGACGGGTCGGGACGCTCTGCTTGCCACGACGCGAGAACGGGCGCACGCTTGACCCGAGGTCGCTCGCGCGGCCCCACGCCGACCCGGGGCCTCGTGCCCGTCCGGACCTGGAAGGGGCCCACCATCGACGTCGACCCGACACCGCCCGAGCACCGCGACAGCGCAGCCGGGAACCTGCTCACCCGGGGCTCCTCGCTCCCCCTGGACCTGGGCGCCGCCCGCGAGCACCTCGTCACCTCGGCCCTGCGCGCCGGGCCTGTGGGAGCCGTCGGCCTCGAGCTCGAGCGCCACGTCCTCGACGCGGGCGAGCCGCTCGTGCGCCCGGCGTGGTCGCGGGTGAGCGGCGCGGTCGACGGCCTGCACCTGCCGGGAGGATCCCGCGTGACCTTGGAGCCCGGCGGTCAGGTCGAGGTGTCCACGGCGCCGTCCCCCGGCGTCGCCGACGCGGTCACAGCGCTGCAGCGCGACGTCGCGGTCGTCGACGACGCCCTGGCCGGCGCCGGTCTCGTCGCCGTCGCCGTGGGCGCCGACCCCGCGAGGGCACCGCGCCGGACCAACCCCGGCTCGCGCTACGCCGCGATGGAGGCGTATTTCGCCGTGGCGGGCCACGGCCGTGACGGCGCCGCGATGATGTGCTCGACCGCAGCGCTCCAGGTCAACCTCGACGCCGGCCCGCCCCAGCGGTGGGCCCAGCGCCTCGCGCACGTGAGAGCCCTGGCACCGGTGCTGACGGCGATGTCCGCTTGCTCGCCGATGCTGGGCGGACGGGACAGCGGCCACCGGTCCGCGCGCCAGGCGGTGTGGCAACGCCTGGACCCCGCCCGCTGCCGCTGGTTCTCGCGCAGCGACGACCCGGCGCAGGCCTGGGCCGAGCTGGCCCTGGAGGCCCCCGTGATGCTCGTGCGCGACGACGCCGGGCGCAGCCGGCCCCCGGAGGAGCTGGTGACGCTGCGCGCCTGGCTCGCCGGTGAGCGCCGCCTGGGCGGACGGTGCGCGACGCTCGAGGACGTCGACCTGCACCTGAGCACGCTGTGGCCGCCGGTGCGCCTGCGCGGCTGGCTCGAGCTCCGGATGCTCGACACCGTCCCGGCCCGCTGGTGGCCCGGCCTGGCGGCGGTGGTGAGCGCCGTGGTGGACGACCCCGTGGCCGCGGACCGGGCCGCCGAGGCGGTGGCGCCGGTGGCGGGCCACGAGGCGCTGGCCGCACGGCGGGGGCTCGGTGACCCCACGCTGCGGCGGGCGGCCGCCGGGGTCGTCGCCGCCGCCCTGGGGGCGACGCCCGCCTCGCTGCGCCTCGACGTCGAGCGGTGGGCCGAGCTCGTCGGCTCCGGGCGCGACCTCGCCGACCTCGTGCTGGACGCGGCCGCGTCCGACCGACCTGACCACGACGTGCTCGCGGAGGAGCTGAGATGACCGGGACCACCACGCTGGAGACCGCCGTGAGCGCGCTGGAGGAGGCCCGCCGTCAGACGTTGCGCCTGACGGCGTTCGACGACACCGCGCTGACCGCGCAGCCCTCACCGCTGATGGGCCCGCTGGTGTGGGACCTCGCGCACGTGGGCCAGCAGGAGGAGCACTGGCTGCTCGCCATCGGCCAGGGCGGCTACGACCCGGTGTTCGCGCGGGAGGTCGCCGCGCTCTACGACGCCTTCGAGCACCCCCGCTCCACCCGCACGTCGCTCCCGCTGCTCGACGCCGCCGCGGCCCGACGCACCCTCCAGGACGTGCGCGCCCGCGTGCTCGACACCCTCGCCGGCACGCGCCCCGGTGGCGGAGCCGGCAGTCGCGCCGCGGCGGGCGGGGTGCCGGGGGCGATGGACGGCTCCGCCGAGCGCGCCGTCGTCGTCGCCGGCATGGTCGCCCAGCACGAGCAGCAGCACGACGAGACGATGCTCGCCGCGCACAACCTCCGGCCCGGGCCCCCGCTCCTGGGCGCCGGGGCGGTCGAGCGAGCCGACGGGGGCGAGCCCTGGTCGGCGGCCGCGGGAGCCGCAGCCAGGACGGCCGCCGGTGACGCCGGCTCGGTCCTCGTGCCCGGCGGGGAGTTCCTGCTCGGCGCCGACCCGCTCACCGAGCCGTGGGCGCTCGACAACGAGAGCGCGCAGCACGTCGTCGACGTCCCCGCCTTCCGCCTCGACCGTCACCCGGTGACCAACGCCGCCTGGGCCCGGTTCGTCGCCGACGGCGGCTACCGGCAGCGGCGCTGGTGGAGCGCGGCGGGCTGGGCCCACCGCGAGGAGGCCGCGCTCAGCGCACCGATGGGATGGGCCGGCGACGGTGCGGGCGGCTGGACCCGTCGTCGCTTCGGCGCGGTCGAGGCGGTCCCCGGCGACGAGCCGGTCCAGCACGTCGGGTACCACGAGGCGGTCGCCTACGTCGCGTGGGCCGGGGCGCGCCTGCCCACCGAGGTCGAGTGGGAGAAGGCGTGCGCCTGGGACCCCGCGCTCGGGCGCCGGCGTCGCTGGCCGTGGGGGGACGCACCCCCGACGCCCGGGCTGGCGACCCTCGGCGGGACCGCGATGCGGCCCTCGCCGGTGGGCTCCCACCCGGCGGGCGCCTCGGCCTACGGGGTGGAGCAGATGATCGGTGACGTCTGGGAGTGGACGTCCTCATCGCTCCAGCCGTGGCCCGGCTTCACGCCGATGCTCTACGCCGCCTACTCCGCTCCCTTCTTCGGCGACGACCACCGCGTGCTGCGCGGCGGGTCGTGGGCCACCGGCCGTGCCGCGGTGCGTCCGTCCTTCCGCAACTGGGACCTGCCGGTCCGCCGCCAGATCTTCGCCGGGCTCCGCCTGGCCCACGACGTGGGAGGTGCCTGAGTGTGCCGTCACGCCGCCTGGCTCGGGGCCGAGCGTTCCCTGGCCGACCTGGTGCTCGACCAGCCGACGGGTCTGCTCACCCAGAGCCACGCCCCGCGCCACCAGGCGCACGGCACCGTCAACGCCGACGGGTGGGGCGTGGGCTGGTGGTCCCCGGCCTCACCGGTCCCGGCGCGGTGGCGCTCGAGCCGCCCGCTGTGGGCCGAGGCGTCCATGGCCTCGGTCGCGCCCCACGTGCGATCGCGCTGCCTGCTCGGGGCGGTGCGCTCGGCGACCGTCGGCATGCCGGCGGAGGAGAGCGCGTGCGCGCCCTTCTCCCGCGGGCGCTGGTTGCTCTCGCACAACGGGCGGGTCGACCGGGCGGTCTTGCCCGAGCGGGCCTGGCGCGACGCCGAGTCGGTGTGCGACAGCGCCGTGCTGGCCGCGTGGCTGCTCGAGGACCCCTCGGCCCTCGGGCAGCGGGTGGCCGAGGTCGGCGTCGCCGACCCCGCCGCCCGGTTGAACGTGCTGCTCGCCGACGGTGAGCAGGTGCTGGCCACCACGTGGGGCGACACCCTCGCCGTCCTCGAGACGGACGAGGGGGTGGCCGTGGCCAGCGAGCCCTATGACGACGACCCGCGCTGGAGCGCCGTGCCCGACGCGACCCTGGTGAGCGTCACCGCGAGCGGCGTGACCCAGCACCGGCTGGTGGCGCCGTGAGCACGCCCTGCTCCCACCAGCCTGCGGGCACGCCCGCGCTGAGCGTGGAGCGTCACGTCGAGCCCGAGGAGCTGGAGGCCGCCCTGCTCGCCGACGTCCGCGAGGGGTTGGCTGCCAGCCCCAAGCGGCTGCCGGCGGCATGGCTCTACGACGAGCGAGGTGGTCAGCTCTTCGACGAGATCACCCGGCTCCCCGAGTACTACCCGACGTCGCGCGAGCGAGAGCTGCTCGCCGCCGTGGCCGGTGAGGTGGCCGCCCTCACGCGCGCCGACACCCTGGTCGAGC
>JARIBR010000246.1 GCA_029258695.1 Quadrisphaera sp. | reverse complement strand
GAAGAGCTGAACCGATGAGCACCGACCCCGCCGAGCTGCGCGCCCAGATCGACGCCACGCGCGCCAACCTCTCCGACGACGTGGACACCCTCACCGACCGCGTCGCGCCGTCGAACGTCGCCCGCCGCCAGACCGACAAGGTGAAGGACAAGCTCACCAGCGCCAAGGAGTCCGTCATGGGCAAGGCCGACGACGTGCGGGCCTCCGCCCAGGGCTCCGGAGGGGGCCCCGACGTCAAGGGCCGCGCCCAGGACGCCCAGGGCAAGGCCAAGTCCGCCACCCGCGGCAACCCCCTCGCGGCAGGCCTCATCGCGCTCGGCGCCGGGTGGCTGATCGGCGCCGCCATGCCGTCCTCCGAGAAGGAGAAGCAGCTCGCCGCCACCGCCAAGGCGCACGCCGGCCCGGCGGTCGAGCAGGCGAAGCAGGCTGCCCAGGAGTCGGCGCAGAACCTCAAGCCCCAGGCCCAGGACGCGGCGCAGTCCGTCAAGGGCAGCGCCCAGGGCGCCGCCACCGAGGTCAAGGACCACGGCCAGTCCGCCGCCCAGGACGTCAAGGGCAGCGCGCAGGGCGCGAAGGACCAGGTCCAGCAGTCCCGCTGACGCCCGGCCCGCAGCACCAGCACCGGTGTGCCCCGCTCACCTCTCCCGCGAGGTGAGCGGGGCACACCTGCGCCCGGGCACGTCACCGCCGCGCCCGTACGATGGAGGTTCCGCCGGCGGCCCCGTGCACCGGCCCGGCCGCGGGTCCGCGCTCCGCCCGCCGCGTCCAGGAGGTCACCACCGCATGTCGACCATCGCCCGTCGGGCCCCGCGCGCCGCCGCGGGCACCGTGACGCCGGCGGCGAGCACCGCTGGTCCACGGTCGGCGGCGGACCACCTGCCGGCCGCGACGGGTGCCCGCTGGACGCGGTGGTGGTTCGCCGCGCTGGTGGGACCGGCGATGCTCCTGGCGGTGGCCACCGCCACCTCCCTCGGGGCCACCGGGTACGCGGCGATCTCCCGCGGCTACCCCGGGGCGCTCACCGCGATCGGCTCCACCGCGCTGCGCGTGGTGCTCGACGTGGCGAGCGTCCTCATGGCCGGCGCCCTGGCGCACCTCACCCTGCTGCGCTCCCGCACGGGTCCCCTGCGCCTCGACGTCAGCGGGGCCTTCGAGCTCCGCGTGCTGCGCGCCTCCTCCGCCGTGGTGGTGCTCGCCGCGCTGCTCGCCGTGGTCGTCGACGCGGGGGACGCCTCCGGGATCTCCGTGCTCGAGGCGCTCACCCCGACGTCCTTCTCCGTGCTGCTCACCGGGGCGTACCTGCCGCGGGCGTGGCTCGTCGTGGCGGCGTGCGCCCTCGCGGTGCACCTGCTGTCCTACCCGGCCCGCCGCTTCGACCACATGCTCCTGCCCGCCCTGCTCACCGCGGTGGTCCTGCTCGCGCCCGTCGTCGTCACGGCCCTGCTCGTGGGCCCCTGGCACGACGTCGGCGGCGACGCCGGGATCATCACCACCCTGGCGAGCGCCGCGGCGTTCGGGGCGCTCGCCGTCGCGGGCCTGCGGGCCGCCGTGGGGCGCCCGCTGCAGCCCGAGGCCCTCGCGCGCACCGGCGCGACGGCGATCGTCGCCGGGGCGGTCGCGATGGGCTACGAGTGCGTCGTGCTCGCCTTCTTCTCCGGCGGTGACCTCACCGCGCTGGCCGGCGCGACCGGCGCCTGGGGCCTGGTGCGCCTGCTCGCGCTCGCCGCCGCCGTGGCCCTCGGGGTGGCGCTGCGCCGCGGCGCCGCGCAGGGTGCGCCCCGCCTGCTCGGCCTGGGGACGCTGGCGGCAGGGGTGTACCTCGGCGCCGGCGTGGCCATGACGCGCATCCCCTCCCCGCAGTACTTCGTCCCCACCTCGATCCAGCAGGCGTTCCTCGGCTACGACGTCCCCGAGGCCCCCACCGCCGCCGTGCTGCTCGGCGACTGGCGCGTGAACCTGCTCCTCGCGACGATCTCCGCGGTCGCCGTGGGCGCCTACGTGGTCGGGTACGCGATCCTGCGTCGGCGCGGGGACGCCTGGCCGGTCGGACGCCTCGTGGCGTGGGTCATCGGCTGGGCCGTCATCGTCGCGGTGACGTCGACGGGCCTGGGCAAGTACTCCTCGGCCTCCTTCAGCCTCCACATGCTCGTGCACATGTGCCTGACCATGCTCGGGCCGCTGTTCATGGTGCTCGGCGGCCCGATGACGCTGGCGCTGCGGGCCTCGCGCCCCGCCGGCAGGGGAGCCCCCGCGGGGCTCCACGAGTGGCTGGTGGCGGTGCTCCAGTCCCGCTACCTGGCGGTGCTGTCCAACCCGCTGCTCGTCTTCGTGGTCTTCGTGGCGTCGTACTACCTGCTCTACCTCACGCCGCTGTTCGACCTCGCGATGCGCTTCCACTGGTCCCACCAGCTGATGAACCTGCACTTCATCGCCTCCGGGTACCTCTTCTACGGGCTCGTCGTCGGCGTCGACCAGCCGCCGCGCCCGCTGCCCCACCTGGGGCGCCTGGGCTTCGTGCTCGCCGCGATGCCCTTCCACGCGTTCTTCGCCGTCGCGGTGATGACGTCCACGTCCGTCATCGGCCGCACGTACTACGAGTACCTCGACCGGTCCTGGGACACCGACCTGCTCGCCGACCAGTACGTCGGCGGGGGCATCGCCTGGGCCGCCGGCGAGGTGCCGCTGCTGCTCGTGGTCCTCGCCCTGTCCATCCAGTGGGCCCGCCAGGACGCCCGGGAGGCGCGGCGCACCGACCGCAAGGCCGACCGCGCCCAGAGCGCCAGGGACTCCGGCACCTCCGGCGGCGAGGACGAGGTGGAGGCCTACAACCAGATGCTCGCCCGCCTGGCCGAGCGCGACAGCCGCCCCGGAGGCACCCGATGAGCAGCGCCCCGGTCCTGCCCCGCGAGCAGCCCGCCGCGGAGCGCGACCCCCGAGCGAGCGTGCGTGCGGCGGACCGGCCCGGCCCCAGCGTGCTCGACCGCGACGAGGAACGCCTCGAGCTGAGCATCGGGGGCATGACGTGCGCCGCGTGCGCCCGGCGGGTGGAGCGCAGGCTCAACAAGCTCGACGGCGTGGTCGCCACCGTCTCCTACCCCACCGACCGCGCGGTGCTCGCGGGCCTCCCCGCCCGCCGCAGCGCCGAGGCGGTCGCCGCCGTCGAGGCCGCGGGCTACACCGCCCAGGTGCGCACGCGCGGCGGCTCCCGTGACGACGAGTGGAGCGTGCGGGCCTCGACCGCGCGCCTGGCGCTGCTGCGCCGGCGCCTGTTCGTGGCCGCGATGCTCATGGTCCCCCTCGGGGACGCGACGATCATCCTGGCGCTGGTGCCCGGGCTGCGCTTCCCCGGGTGGGAGGCGGTCTGCGTCGCGCTCGCCATCCCGGTCGTCACCTGGTGCGCCTGGCCGTTCCACCGTGCGGCGCTGAACGGCCTGCGCCACCGGGCGACGTCGATGGACACGCTCGTCTCGCTGGGGATCATCGCCTCCTTCGGCTGGGCGGTCATCACCCTCGCGCTGGGCGACGGGGGCGAGCCGGGCTACTGGCTCGGTTTCGGCGTCACCCCGTCCGGCGCCAACGCGCTGTACCTCGACGTCGCCGCCGGGCTGACGACCTTCCAGCTCGCCGGCCGGTACTTCGAGACCCGGGCGCGGCGGCGCGCCGGCGACGTCCTCGCCGCCCTCGCGGACCTGGTGCCCACCACCGCGACGGTGGTGCGCGAGCGCGGTGACGGTGTCGTCGAGACCGCTGACGTGCCCGTCGCCGCGCTGCGCCGCGGCGACGCCGTCGTGGTCCTCCCCGGACAGACGGTGCCCGTGGACGGCACGGTGCTCGAGGGCCGCGCCGCGCTGGACACCGCTGCCATGACGGGTGAGCCGCTGCCCGTCGACGTCGGCCCCGGCGACGACGTGGTCGGTGGCGCCGTCGCCGCCGACGGCCGCCTCGTCGTGCGTGCCCGCGAGGTGGGCGCGCACACCCAGCTGGCGCAGATGGCCGCCATGGCCGAGGACGCCCAGGTGCGCCGCGCCGGGGTGCAGACCACCGTGGACCGGATCGTCGCGGTGTTCGTGCCGGCCGTCCTCGTGCTCTCCGCGGTGGTGCTGCTCGTGTGGTTGCTGCTCGGCAACGAGCCGCGAGCCTCCTTCGGCGCCGCGGTGGCGGTGCTCATCATCGCGTGCCCGTGCGCGCTGGGGATGGCGACGCCCACCGCGCTCATGGTGGGCGTCGGCCGGGGCTCGCAGCTGGGCATCCTCGTCAAGGGACAGGACGCCCTCGAGGCGTCGGGGCGCGTCGACACCGTCGTCCTCGACAAGACCGGGACGCTGACCACCGGGGAGTTCCGCCTCGCCGCGGTGGTCCCGACCGACCGGCGGGACGCGCACGAGGTGCTCGCGCTCGCCGCCGCCGTCGAGGCGGGGTCGGAGCACCTGCTGGGGCGCGCGATCGTCGCGGCGGCGCGCGACACCCTCGAGTCCGACGGGTCCGGCGCCGCCCCCGACGGGTCGGACGCCGCCTCGCTGCCGGCAGCGCGCGGCTTCACGGCGCTGCCGGGCCTCGGGGCCCGCGCGGAGGTCGCCGGCGCGCAGGTCGTCGTCGGCTCGCCCGCGCTGGCGCGCGAGCACGCGGACGCGGCGAGCGACTGGAGCCGGGTCGACGCGGCCGTGCAGGAGCAGTCCAGCGCCGGCCGCACCGCCGTCACGGTGGTCGTCGACGGCGTCGTCGTCGCGGTCCTCGGTCTGGCCGACCGGGTGCGCCCCTCGGCGGGCGAGGCCGTCGAGGCCCTCCACGCCCTGGGCCTGCGCACCGTGATGCTCACCGGCGACGCCGAGGCGCCGGCTCGCGCCGTGGCCGCGCGGATCGGCATCACCGACGTGCTCTCGGGCGTGCTGCCCGCCGACAAGGCCGCCGCGGTCGCGGCGCTGCGCGCGCAGGGCGCCACCGTCGCGGTGGTGGGCGACGGGGTGAACGACGCTGCGGCGCTGGCCACCGGTGACCTCGGCATGGCGATGGTCGACGGGACCGACATCGCGATGCGCTCCGCCGACGTGATCCTCGTCCGCCGGGACCTCACCACGGTGGCCGACGCCATCACCCTCTCTCGGCGGACGCTGCGCACCATCCGCGGCAACCTCGTCTGGGCGCTGGGCTACAACGTCGTGGCGATCCCCCTCGCGGCTGCCGGTCTGCTCAACCCGCTGATCGCCGCGGCCGCCATGAGCGCCTCGTCGGTGCTCGTGGTGACCAACAGCCTGCGGCTGCGGAACGTCCAGCCCGTCCGCGACGTTGACCCCGTGACAGGCGCCAGGGCGGCGTGACGGCTCCTCCTGCGCTCTCGCGACAGGCCGGTGCGGGGCCGTGCGAGGGCTGACGAGAGGGGACCACCGGGTGGTCACGAGATGGACACCGTTGCGGCGCGGGCTGGAGATGTGGCGGCCCACGTCGCAGGATGGCCCGCTATGACCACCACGAGCCCCGTCCGGGTCACCCAGACGACCCCGCCCGTGGAGGCGCCGGCGCTGCCCGAGAAGCGCCTCAAGCCCATCCTCACGCTGGCCGGAGCGGTCGCGGTGGTCACCATGGGACTGGCGATCATCGGGTCGCAACGCCTCGACATCCCGCTGCGCGACCCCGACGGGTGGCTCGGGCCGAGCTGGATCCGGATGCCGCTCATCGTCGCGGTCTGCCTCGCGATCGACGTCATCCCCCGGGTCGCGTGGCGCATCCGCAAGAACGCCTGGCGTGGCTGGAGCGCCGTGCTGACGTCGGCCAAGGAGGTGGCGACCGAGCGCTGGCCCCTGCGCCGCCTGGCGCCGGTCCTGGCCATGGTCGCGTTCTTCTACCTCAGCTACGTGGGGTACCGGAACCTCAAGAACTACCTGCCCTTCGTCGGGACCAGCAACAACGACCAGGCGCTCATCGCCCTCGACCGCGCCCTGTTCTTCGGCACCGATCCGGCTGCGGTGCTGCACGCCGTCCTCGGCACGGGCGCCTCGGCCTACGTGCTCTCGTGGGTCTACATGGTCTTCCTCATCTTCGTGCCCGTCTCCGTGGTCGCCTCGCTCGTGTGGTCCAAGAACCTCACCTTCGGCCTCTGGTACGTCACGGCGCTCTGCCTCAACTGGGCGCTGGGCACCCTCAGCTACTACCTCGTGCCGGCCGACGGTCCGTTCAACGCCATCCCCCAGGAATTCTGGGACCTCCCCGACACCGGGGCCGAGGGCCTGCAGTTCGGCCTGCTCTTCAACCGCGGCTCCGTGCTGATCGACGCCGCGGCCAGCGGCAAGGTCTCCGGCATCGCCGCCTTCGCGTCGCTGCACACCTCGATCATCTTCACCGCCGCGCTGATCATGCAGCTCATCAAGGTCCAGCGCCTCTTCCGGTGGGCGATGTGGACCTACTTCGCCCTCGTGGTGGTCGCGACCGTGTACTTCGGCTGGCACTACATCGTCGACGACATCGCCGGGGTGGCCATCGGCTACCTCGCCGTGGCGGCGGGGGCGATCGCCTCCGGCAACGGCCACCTGCTGCGCCGGGGTGGACGGGCTGACGTGGTGTCCCCGCGAGCCGCCGCATGAGCGCCGCGCCGCAGCAGGAGGCACGCTCGAGCGGGGCGCTGCTCGAGCGCCCGACGCCCGCTCCCACCTCCCCGGGGTGGCAGCGGTGGGCCACCCGGCACCTCTCGATCCTCGTGCCCGCCGTGGTCGCGCTCGTCCTCAGCGTCTGGCGCTTCGACGCGAAGCCGTTCTGGCGCGACGAGATCTACACGCTGGTGACGTCCAGCCCGTCCCTCGAGGACATGTACGGGCTGCTCATCGACCGCGACGCAGGCCTGGCGGTGTACTACACGATCATGCACGGCTGGCTGCTCGTGTCCACGGACTCCGCGTGGATGCGCCTGCCGAGCCTCGTCGCCACGGTGGCCGCGGTCGCCCTGACCGCAGCCATCGGGCGCCGCGTCGGCGGTCAGCCCGTGGCGCTCCTGGCCGGGACCCTCCTCGCCTTCACCTCGGCCGTCGTCATCCACGCCCAGGAAGCCCGGCCCTACCCCCTCGTGCTGGCGGCCACCGCGGCCACGGCGCTGCTCGCGCTGCGCGCCGCAGAGATGCCGCGCCGCGGGGCGCTGGTCGGCCTCGGGGTGGTCGGTGCGCTGGCCGTCGGCCTCCACCCCCTGGTCGCCCTGCCCGCCGTCGCCGGGATCCTCGCCGCCCTGTGGCTGCGACCGGGCCGCGCGAGCCGGCTCCACGTCACCCTCGCCGGCCTTCCCGCCGCCGCCGTGGGCCTGTCCCTCGTGGCCGTCGGGATGCAGCAGGCCGCGGAGAGCCCCCCCGCGGTGATGCCGCTGTGGAAGCTCAGCACCTTCTGGAAGATCGTCGGGGACACGCCGACCCCGGGCATCGTCGTGGGGGTGCTCGCGCTGGTCGGGGCGTTCTTCCTGCGAGGCCGCCGCCGCGACCTGCTGATGCTCGCGTCGTGGGCGGTGCTCCCCCTCGCTGCCGTGGCCACGCTGGGGCTGTCCGGCTCGTACTTCAACGCCCGGTACGCCTCCGCGGCCGTCCCGGCCCTGAGCCTGCTCGCGGCCACCGGCGTCGTCCTCGCCGCCCGACGGTGGGCTGCTGGCCGCGCACCGCAGGTCCGCGACGTCGCCGTGCCGGCGGTCGTCGGCGCAGCGGTCCTGGCCGTGGTGACGGCGCTGGCACCCATGGTCGTGGACTTCCGCAGCTCCCCCTACGACTTCGACGACGCCCCGGCCGCGGCGGCGCAGCTGGTCGCGCAGCAGCAGCCCGGCGACGTGGTGGTCTTCGTCGGCTCCGTGGCCCGGCCGCTGGTCAGCACGTACCTGCCCCCGGGCGAGCTGTCCTCGGGAGGGCTGGAGGACGTCCTCCTCGCCCCCGACGACGACCGCGTGGCCTCGCGGGGCGGCACGGTCGTGCCCGCGGACCAGCGCGCGGCGCTGCTCGAGGGCCGGTCACGGGTGTGGCTGGTGGGCACCATGGCGGTGGCCACCGGCGACCTGGGCCGCGGCTCGGCGAGCTCGACGGCCGTGATGTCGGGGCGTGACCTCGTGAGCCGCACCGACCACGGGCACGTCCGCGTCGAGCTGTGGTCCGCCGGCTCCTGAGCCCGGGGACGGGCCCCCGCGCCCCCTCGCGGCCCAGGCCTTACCGTCGCACCATGGCGCACCC
>JARIBR010000232.1 GCA_029258695.1 Quadrisphaera sp. | reverse complement strand
GCCAGCCCCGAGACCGCGAGCGCCGCGAGCACCGCTGAGGGGCCGGGGGCGGTGGAGACCTTCACCCCGGCGGCGACGGCGGCGACGACGACGCGGTAGCCCGGGTCGGAGACGGTGGGCATGCCGGCGTCGGTGAGCACCAGCACGGTGGCGCCGTTGGCGGCCCGCTCGACCAGCTCGTCGGTGCGGGCGTCCTCGTTGTGCTCGTGGTAGCTGAGCACCTGGCCGCTCGGCTCCACGCCGAGGGCGCTGGTCAGGCGCCGCAGCCGGCGGGTGTCCTCGGCGGCGACGACGTCGGCGGTGGCGATCAGCTCGGCGAGGCGAGGCGGCGCGTCCATCGGGTTGCCGATGGGGGTGCCGGCCAGGACCACGACGCCGCTCACCACCGCATGGTGCCAGGCGTCAGCGGGTCAGCGGCGCTCAGCGACGTCGTCACCCATCCCGCAGGGCCGTCACAGGTCCAGGTCGCTGCGGCGGAACTTCGCGTCGAGGAAGCGCCCCAGCTCGGCCTGACGGCTGAGGTCGGCGTCGTGCACGGCGTCGCGCAGCTGCCGGCACCCCTCGACGAGCAGCGTCAGCTGGGCCCGCAGCTCGTCGGCCGGGGTGGGTCCGGCTGGCGTGCGGTGGTCGTGGGCGTAGTCCACGGGAAGGACGAGGTAGGCGTCCAGTGTCTGCGGCAGGTGCTCGCGCGCGAGCGCCTCGAGGTCGTGGCGCACGGCGGCGTCGGCGCCGCGGGTGCGCACGTGGGCCAGGAGCGGGCGCAGGAGCTGGTCGATCTCGCGGACCAGCTCGAGGGCGTCGGCGTCCAGGCGCCCGCCGCTGGTCTCGGCGCGGACCACGGCTCCGGCGAGCGCGCGCTCGGCGCCCGAAGGGCCCGGGCTGCCGGTCCGACCAGCCTGGGGCTGACCGTCACCCGCGTCGTCGCGCCGCGGGGGCCCGGGCTCGTGCGGCGCGTCGCTCTGGCGCAGCACCCGCTCGTCGTAGCGCGCTCGCTTCAGCTGCTTGCGGCGCTCACGCTCGCGCTCGCGGCGCGGCCGACCGCTGGCGTGCAGCGCGGCCATCACCGGTCCGGTGAGGAAGAGGAGCGCGAGGCCCACCTGCCAGAACCCGAACACGAACATGAGGATCCACAGCGGCATCCAGGCGGTCGCGATGAAGCGGACGGCGGGCACCGGGAGCTCCCACCGGGAGACCTCCTCGGAGGAGGGCCTGCGGACCTCGGCGCCCGTGGCGTCCACCACCCGGGGCTCGCGGCGCGCGTCGTCGTCGGGGTACCGCTCCGATGCCATGGCGCCTCCCGCGACGTGGTTGCTTCAGCTCCAGTGTTCCACCTGCGCCGCTCCCCGCCACGGGTGCTACCACCCGTCGCCACGGGTGCCAGCACCCTTCACGGGGTCCCTACCCTGGGACGACGGGCGCCGCGACGCAGCCGGTGCGGGTTCGGCGCCCCGACCACGGGAGGCAGCCACGTGTCCGAGCTCGACCTGAACGCCCCGCTCGAGCCGCCCGCCGGGGCCCGCGACGCCGCTGCCCCCGAGGGGCTCGTCCTGCACCCTCCCGCGCCCGTGCCCGAGGTCGGCGAGGAGCAGGCCGTCGGCATGGTCGCCGTCCCCGCGGACAAGCGGGCGGAGCTGGCGGCCCGGGCGGAGGCGTTCGTCGCCGACCTCGCCAGCGAGCCTCCCCAGAGCCCGACGTTCGCCCGCAAGGTCGACGACATCGTGCGGATGGGTGAGCAGGAGATCCGCGCCTCCGCCCAGGTCTCGAACCGGATGCTCGAGCGCCCGGCCTCCTCCCTCGCCGCGGCGCAGCGGGCGCAGCAGCCTCGTGGGGCGGCGTCCGGCGGTGACGCCCAGACCCGGGTGGCCGAGGCCCTGTCGGACCTGCGTGCCACCGTCACCGACCTCGACCCGGCTCGCGCGGACCTGACGGGACCGAAGAAGCTGTTCGCCAAGATGCCCGGCGGCAGGAGGCTCACGCGGTACTTCGAGCGCTACGCCTCCGCGCAGGACCAGCTCGACGCCATCATCGTCGCGCTGGCCAGGGGCCAGGACGAGCTGCGCCGCGACAACGCGTCGCTGGAGGCCGAGAAGGTCAACCTCTGGGTCACGATGGGGCGCCTGTCCGAGTACGCCACCCTCGCCTCGGCCCTGGACGCGGCGACGTCGGCGAAGATCGAGGAGCTGCGCGCCAGCGACCCGAGGGCCGCCGACGCGCTGAGCGCCGACGCGCTGTTCCCCATCCGCCAGCGCCGCCAGGACCTCACCACGCAGATCGCGGTCTCGGTGCAGGGCTACCTGGCCCTCGACATGATCCGCAAGAACAACGTCGAGCTGGTCAAGGGCGTGGACCGGGCGCGGACCACCACGGTCTCGGCGCTGCGCACCGCGGTCATCGTCGCGCAGGCGCTCGCCAGCCAGCGCCTCGTGCTGGACCAGATCGGCGCGCTCAACGAGACGACGAACACGATGATCGAGCGCACGAGCGAGCTGCTCAAGGCGCAGACCGCCACGATCCACGAGCAGGCCTCGTCCTCCGGCGTGAGCGTGGAGACGCTCCAGCAGGCCTTCGACGACGTCTTCGCGACGATGGACGCCATCGACACCTTCAAGGCCCAGGCCGTGGAGAGCATGGCGAGCACCGTGGAGGCCCTCGAGGGCCAGGTCACCCGCTCGCAGGCGTACCTCGAGCGTGCCCGGCGGGGGGAGAGGGACGAGCAGGAGCAGCTGGAGGGTTGAGGTCTCTCGCCCACGGCTCAAGATCTGGTGCAGCGGGCCGATGGCTCCTGCGTGGACCTCGACCAGCTGACCGTCGCCGCGGGCATCGCGCTGTGGACCGTGGCGTCCCTCGTCACGGCGGCGCTCGTCCTCCGGGTGCTCGTCCGGCCCGCAGGGCGCGCGGTGTGGGCGCCGGCGGCCACCGCGGCGCTCGCCACGTACCTGGGCCACCTCCTCGCCGCCGTCGGAGCCGGGAGGCTCACCACCGCGGCGTCCTTCGGGCTCCTGGTGGTCGGTGCGACGTCGTTGGCGATGACGGTGATGGCGCTCATGCGGACCCACCAGCGGGTCGCGCTGCTGCGCGGCTGGCTCGACACGCTCAGCGGCCTCCTCCTGGCGATCAGCGTCACCCTCGCCGCGGCGGCGCGCCCGGTCCAGCGAGCCCTGGACCTGGAGATGGCGCAGACCTCCCTGATCCTCGCCGTGCCGGCGTGCGCAGCCTTCCTGACGCTGTTCGCCCTCACGGGGCTGCGCAACACCGGGGCGCTGGCCACCGCTCCCGCCCAGCTCGTCCTCGGTGCGCTCGTCGTCCTGGCCGCCGCGGAGAGCGCCCAGCTGCTCCAGCGGGTGGGCGTCCTCGACGCCTCGCCGCCGATCGGGGTCCACGAGGTGGGGCTCCCGCTCTTCCTGGTGCTGCTGGCCACGGCCTCGTGGACCAGGTCGCCCGTGGTCGTCGTCGTGGACGAACCGGCGCGCTCCGTCATGCTCGGCCCCGTGCTCCAGCTGGGGATCGCCGGCGCCCTCCTCGGGGTCGACCACGCCGTCGGGCTGCCCACCGCCACGGTGGTGCTCGCGCTGTGCGTCATCGCGATCTCGCTGGTGTGCGTCCTGCTCGTCTACCGGCTCATCTCCTCGCTGAACGGCAGCCGGCAGCAGGCCCTCACGGACGAGCTGACCGGGCTCGGCAACCGCCGGGCGCTGTCCGCGGCGCTCGCCGGCGTGGGCTCGGGGCAGGCGCTCTCCCTCACGCTCGTCGACCTGGACCGCTTCAAGGAGGTCAACGACGTCCTCGGGCACGACGCCGGCGACGAGCTGCTGCGCCAGGTCGCCGCCCGCCTGCTCGCCTCCTCCCCGGCCGACGAGGTCGTGGTGCGCCAGGGCGGCGACGAGTTCGCCCTCGTGCGGCCGGCCACCACCGCCGCGGTAGCCGCGGCCCGCGCCGCGCGCGTGGTCATCGCCCTGGAGGCGCCGTTCACCCTCGGGGGCCACCAGGTGTCGGTGGACGCCAGCATGGGCGTCGCCGCGGCGCCGGAGCACACCCGCGACGCCGAGGAGCTGCAGCGGATGGCCGACAGCTCGATGTACCGGGCGAAGGAGAGCCGCGGCGGGGTGGTGGTCTACGACGCCGAGGTCGACGCGGCCCGCCGCGCCGAGCTGGACCTCGTGGCCGACCTGCGCGACGCCGTGGCGCACGACCGCCTCGACGTGCACTTCCAGCCCCAGCTCGAGGCCGCGACGGGTGCCCTGGTCGGCGTCGAGGCCCTGGTGCGCTGGCAGCACCCCACCCGGGGCATGCTCGGCCCGTTCGCCTTCCTGCCCCTCGCGGAGCGCAACGGGCTCATGGACGCCATCACCCGGCAGGTGCTGCGCCGGGCCCTGGTGGCCAAACCGCAGATCGACGGCGGGTCGGGCAGCCGCATGTCCGTGAACATCTCGGCGACCTCCCTGCTCGACCCCTACCTCGTCACCACCGTCGGGGCCCTGCTGCTGGACCACGGCGTCCCGCCCCACGAGCTCATGCTCGAGATCACCGAGACCGAGCTGATGCTCGACGCCGCCGTGAGCCGCCGGGTGGTCGCCGAGCTCGTCGCCCTCGGCGTGGGGGTGAGCATCGACGACTACGGCACCGGGCACAGCTCGCTGGCCTACCTCAAGGACCTGCCAGCGACCGAGCTGAAGCTGGACCGCTCGTTCGTCGCGGAGCTCGGCACCGACGCGCGGATCGCCACCATCGTGCGCTCCACCGTCGACCTCGCCCACAGCCTCGGGCTGCGCCTGGTGGCCGAGGGGGTGGAGGACGCCGCCACGCTGGACGCGCTGGCCGCCCTCGGCGTCGACGACACCCAGGGCTACCACCACTCCCGGCCGGTGCCCGCCGACGAGCTGGCCCGGTGGGCGGCGCGGCGTCGGGTGACCGCGCCGGCCCGCTGAGCCCTGACGCCGGCCGACCCGGGCGTGCGGTGACGCTCAGCCGATCCGCTCGACGAAGGCGTTGGAGACCAGCAGCGGGACGCCCTCGTCCGCGAGCGCCCGGTCGCCCGGCCCGTCGCCGAGGGGCGTGCCACCGGCCCACGCCCAGCCCGCGACGTCACGCCCGAGGCGCTCGCGCAGGTGCCGCAGGGGCGTGCGCACCCGGCGCTCGACGTCGGCATCGGTGGTCACGGAGGCCGCCGTGACGTGGTCGTCGGTGTGCCCGAGGACCACGTGGCGCTCGGCGAGGTCGGCGAGCTCGTCCCACGTCATCGCCAGGCGCTGCCCCGAGGCCAGGTCCTCCGGTGACACGCCGAAGTCGCGATCAGCCATGATCTCCCGCTGACGGTCGACGTCGGCGTCGAGGAGGTCGGTGACCGGGTACAGCCACGCCGTGAGCCCCAGGTCCTCGCAGATCGGCACCGCGACGCGCGCCGCGCTGAGGAAGCCGTCGTAGAGGGCGACCGCGATCCCCGGCCGGTCGTGCGGCCACGAGCCGGTGGTGAGCAGCCGGTGGACGTCGGCCGCGGTCGCCGGCACGAAGCGCTCGGCGAACCACGAGAGCTGAGCACGGATCGCGTCGGCGTCACGCTCGGGGGTGTGGTGGAAGTTGACCACCCGCAGCACCCGGCCGGCCACCAGCGCGTCGTGGACGCTGGCGACGTCGGCCTCGCGCTCCTCCCGGGAACCCCGCTCGACGCCCTCGGGGGTCCAGGCAGCCAAGGCCTCGGTGGCGCCCGGGGCCTCGTCGCGCCCCACCGGCGGCTCGTCGGTGCCCGGTTCACGCAGGTGGAGCCAGGCCAGGGCGGCCAGGGCGTCCTGCACGGTGGCGTCCGGGTCCGCCCGGCTCACCACGGCCCAGGCGCGCCGCAGCTCCTCGGCCAGCCGGGCGTCGCCGGCGGACGCTGCGTGCGAGGCGGCGCCGTCGAGCCACGAGGACGCTCCGACACGGTTCGTCACCGCCAGATAGGTCGCGACGCCGGCCACGTCTTCGTCCTGGGCCGCGACGGCCCGCGCCGCGCCCAGGAGCTCCTGATCGGTGTGCATCGAGTCAGCCTGTCGCGTCCGCCGCCCCACCGCACCCCGCGGCCTCACGGCTCCGGGTGGTCGTCGAGGAAGCGACGCGCCCTCGTGGTGCTGCGCGCCAGCAGCGGCAGACCCCAGAAGAGCAGCAGGCCACCGAGCCCGGCGAGGAGCACCGCGACGGCGCGGGTGGCGAGGAAGGCCTGAGCCACGACGAGGAGCAGCAGCGCGCCGTACAGCGTGACCAGCGCCAGGCGCTGCGCCCCGGGCTCCGCGGCCGCGCGCGCCTGCGCCATGCCGCCGGGCGGGGTCCACTCCTCGCCGTGGACGCGCCGGAGCAGCTGTTGGCGCGCCGGCGGGCTCAGGGTGCGCATCGGGGAGCGCGACCACGCCCCGAGCAGGTCACCGCGCAGGGCCATGACGACGCCGAGCACCAGGGCGAGCGCGCCGACCGCAGCGAGCAGCGCGCCGACGGCGGTCCGCCACGCGGGGAACGCCTCCGGGGGCAGGGGAGGCCGCTCGAGGTCCGCGAGCAGGCCGATGGCCGCGGCGAACCCGAGCAGCACCACGACCACGCCCACGGCGACCGTGCGGCGCAGGCGCGCGTTGGTGGCCAGCGCGTCGAAGCGCGGATCGCCGCGGGGCTCGACCGGACCGTCGGCGTCCTCACCGTCGCCCCCGCCGCCCTCCCTACCGCCGTCGCACGCGCCGTCGCCCGCGCCGTCGCCCCCGCCGCCCGGGGCCGAGGGGTCTGCGGGGTCCACGACCACCGAGGCTAGGGCTGCGGCCGCCGCCTCGCAGCGGGCGAGACCGCCGCGTCCGCCCGCAGGAACCGCCGGGCCTGCCAGGACGCGCGGAGCAGCGCCACGAGGAGCCCGGTGACGGTGGCGACGGCCACGAAGGACAGCGCCAGCGTGGTGGCGGACGCCGAGCCGAGGCCGCGACCGAGCAGGGTGATCACCAGCCCGAGCAGGAGCACGACGGTGGGGTCCTGGCGCGCCAGGTGTGCCGCCAGGGCCCGTACCTGGGGTCTCGCGGTCTCCGGGGTCGGCTCGAGACCGCGCAGCCGCAGCACCAGACGGCGGCGGCGGTCCGCGGGCAGCCCCCACACCGGCGAGCGCCACCAGCGGTCGACCTGCCCGCCGCGCCACGCCGCGATCCCTCCGAGCACCAGGAGCACCGCGCCGCCCACCCCGAGCACCACCCCCGTCAGGGCGCGCCACGTCGGCGGCGGCGCCGGTGCCAGCGCGTCCGGGCCGGGCGGCACCAGCGGCACGAGGACCGCCGGGGCGACGAGCACGAGGAGCGCCGCGACCACGAGCCAGCGGCGCCGCAGCGCCGCAGCGGCCGCCTCGCGGTCGGCCCGATCACCCTGGCGACCGCGCAACCAGTCCCGGACCGTGGCCGGCTCGGGGTGGGCGTCGAGGAACGCCCGGCCCCTGGCACCGTCGCGGACCAGCAGCGCGACGGCTGCCGCGCCGCCGAGCACGAGCACCCCCCCGGCAGCGACGACGGCGGGGGCGTCCGCGGCCAGCAGCAGGGCGAGCCCGCCCAGCAGGACGGCGGCCAGCGGCCACGCCGCGAGGCGCCGCGCCGCCAGGGACCGGGCGGCCTCGCGGGCCGCCGGGACGTCCTGCGCCGCGACCGGGTCGCCGCGGCGCACGGCGGCACGCAGGCCTGCGTCGGCCCGGTGCCCACGTCTGGGCGATCGGTCCCCGCGCCCGCGTCGTCCCCCGCCCGCGTCCGAGGGCGGGCCGGCCGGCTCCGGCGCGGTCGCGGCGGTGCTCACCGGCTCACCACCCCCAGCTGCCGGGCCCGCCCTTGAACGGCCCCACCACGTCGTCGGTCACCCATCCCCCGTAGAAGCCACCCTCCTGGGGGCGCACCGCCTCGTCGGCGACGAAGCACGCCACCCGCGACGGGTCGAAGGCCAGGTAGCCGGCCAGCGAGGCGAAGCGGGGGGTGGGCTCCTCGTAGGACCAGGCCGCCGAGGTCACCACCCCCCGGTCGGTCACGAGGTCCCAGTAGGTGGCGGCGCCCTTGAACTCGCACGTCGTGGAGCGGGCGTCACCGCGGCGCAGCACCCCGCCCACCACCGCGGCGGGCGGCACGTACCAGGTGGGCGGGTGGCTGGTCTCGAGCACGCGCACCGCCGAGGAGGTGTCGGCGACGACGGGGCCGTCGGCCCAGGCCCTCACGCGCACGTGCCGGCTGGAGGGGTCGAGGGCCGGCGGACGCGGGTAGTCCCACGCAGACTCCTGGCCGGGCCCGGGCTTCGTCGGCTTCGGTCTCATGGCCCCAGGGTCCCCCACCGGGCGGTCTCGGCGCCGCGCCGCCACGTCCCCGAGGCGATCACGGGTGCCGGCGCCGGCGTCGCCTCACGACGCGGATCCTGCGTCCCGCCGCCGACACGCCGACCCGGGCATCGACCTGACGGCGTGTCCCGGTGAGGACGCAGGATCCGTGTCCACGCCCTACGGTCGGGCCATGAGCGACCAGCCGGCCATGCCTCGTCCCGGCGCCGCGACGATGCCCCGGATGGGCCAGGGCACGTGGCGCCTCGGGGACGACCCCGCCGCCCGCGACCGGGAGGTCGCGGCGCTGCGCGAGGGGATCGACCGGGGGCTGACGCTGGTCGACACCGCGGAGATGTACGGCGACGGCCGCTCCGAGGAGCTGGTCGGCGAGGCGATCCGCGGCCGCCGGGACGAGGTGTTCCTCGTCAGCAAGATGACCCCGGGCCCCGGGCGCGAGGGCACGGTCCGCGCCTGCGAGGAGAGCCTGCGGCGCCTGGGCACCGACCACCTCGACCTGTACCTGCTCCACTGGTCCGGCGGCGCGCCCCTCGAGGAGACCGTCGCGGGGTTCACGCAGCTGGTGGACGACGGGAAGATCGCCGCGTTCGGGGTGAGCAACCTCGACCTCGACGAGATGGAGGAGCTCACCGGCATCCCCGGCGGCGAGCGCACCGTCACCGACCAGCTGCTCTACAACCTCGACCAGCGCGGCATCGAGGCGGACCTGCTGCCGTGGCTCCGCGGCGCCGGGATGCCCGTCATGGCCTACTCCCCCTTCGACCAGGGCGGCCTCCTGCGCCACGCGGGGCTGGCGGCCTTCGCCCGCGAGCGCGGCGTCACACCCGGTCAGGTGGCCTTGGCGTGGCTGCTCTCCCGGGACCAGGTGGTGCCGATCCCCAAGTCGGCCAGCGCGTCGCGGGTCGCCGAGAACGCCGACGCCCTGGAGCTCACCCTGAGCGCCGAGGACCACGCCGAGCTCGACGCGATGTTCCCGCCTCCGCCCGGCCCGGTGCCGCTGCAGATCTACTGACCGGCGGGCCTACCGGACGTCGGGCGAGCCCGCGGCCCGGCGCGAGCCCTGCTCGACCGGGGTCTGCCTGACCTGAGCGTGCCCGACCAGGGCCCGCTCTACCAGCGCCTGCTCCACCAGCGCCTGCTCCACCAGCGCCAGGGTGCCCGCGGCCGCCGGCGTGAGGCGCTCCGGCGGGTGCTCGCCCCAGAAGCGCGCCATGGACGCGGCGTCGAGGGGGATCAGCGCCAGGTCGTCGAACTCCCCGCCCGGCGGCAGCGCGACCGCCGCTGCCTCCTCCGCGGTCAGGTCCAGGCGCACCGAGAGGTCCGGGCGCAGCCGCGTGAGGTCGTGCACGAGGCCGAGGACGCTCGCACGAGCGGCGACCTGCTCCACGGCGACCTCGACGGCGACCTCCTCGGCCAGCTCCACGGCGACCGTCCCGGCGAGCGCTCCCCCGGGCAGCGCCTCGAGCATCCCCGACGGGGCGACGTGCCACAGCCCGGCGTCGATGGCCACGTCGGCGCTGCGCCGGCCGAGCACGAACGACCGGCTGCCTGCCGGCCCGCCGGGCGTCGGCACGGTGAGCACCGCCGAGACGCCCAGGCCCGCCGCGCGCCCCGCCCCCGAGACCAGCGGGTCGCCGCCCGCCGCGGCGTGGACGGCCGCGCGCAGCGGCAGGTCGTCCATCGCTGTCCCCGGGGCGGCGTAGCGCCCCGGGAGGTCGGCGCGCACCGAGGCGCTGGCGGCGTCGAGCTCGGCGCGGATCGCGTCGCAGCTGGCGATCATCGCGAAGTACCCGGTCCTCGCGGCACGCACCACGTGGCCGTCGAGGCTCTGGAGGGCGAGCACGGGGCCGTCGTGCATGGCGGGGCGCTGCCCGCGCAACCGTTCGAGGTGGCTCGCGCCGGCGGCCACCACCAGCCCGTCGAGGGGGGCGGGCGCGGCCTCGACGACGACGGCGTCGGCGAGGGCGACGTCCAGCGCTGCTGCGGCCGCGGCGTAGCGGCGCCCGGCACGCTCGACGAGCGCGGGCCGCGCGGGGGCGACGGGTCGGTCCGGCGACGACGGGGTGGGGGGCTCGGGGTCGGCGCGGGTCACCGCCCTCACGCTGGCACACCGGACGGCGCCCCGCCGGCGCGCGCGCACCCCGCTGCCAGCCGCCTACGCTGATGGCGCCATGACTGCTTCGACGACGCCCGGCGGCCCCGACGGCCCCGGCGGCCCCGACGGCTCAGACGGCTCAGACGGCTCAGATGTGGGGCTGGCGCCCCGGATGCGCCCCTTCGTCTCCTCCGTGTTCGCCGAGATGAGCGCGCTGGCCCTGGAGACCGGCGCCATCAACCTCGGCCAGGGCTTCCCGGACACCGACGGGCCGGCGCAGGTGCTCGACGCCGCCGTCGACGCGATCCGCTCCGGGCTGAACCAGTACCCGCCGGGCCCCGGCACTCCGGGGCTCCGCGAGGCCGTGGCCGGCCACCAGCACCGCTTCTACGGCCTCGACGTGGATCCGGGCGACGTGCTGGTGACCACCGGCGCCACCGAGGCGATCGCCGCCACGGTGCTGGCCCTGACCGGCCCCGGCGACGAGGTGGTGATGCTCGAGCCGTACTTCGACTCCTACGCCGCCGTCGTCGCACTCGCCGGGGCGCAGCGCCGCACGGTGGTGCTGCGCGCCCGCGACGGGTTCGCCCTGGACCCCGCGGCCCTGGAGGCGGCGTTCAGCGAGCGCACCGCGCTGGTGCTGCTCAACACCCCCCACAACCCGACCGGGCGCGTGCTCACCGCGGACGAGATGGCGATGGTGGCCAGCGCCGCGCAGCGCCACGGCGCCGTGGTGGTCTCCGACGAGGTCTACGAGCACCTCACCGTCGACGCCCCCCACGTGCCGTTCGCGACGCTGCCGGGCATGGCGGAACGCACCCTGACCATCAGCTCGGCGGCCAAGACCTTCTCCGTCACCGGCTGGAAGGTCGGGTGGCTGCACGGTCCGAGCGAGCTCGTCGCCGCGGTGCGCACCGTCAAGCAGTTCCTCACCTTCGTCTCCGGTGCGCCGTTCCAGCCGGCGGTCGCCGCCGGCCTGGCCCTGCCCGACGCGGTGTTCGACCAGATGCGCGCGACGCTGCGCACCGCCCGCGACCTCACCGTCGACGGCCTGGCGCGCGCCGGGCTGGCGTCCCACGTGCCCGCCGGCACGTTCTTCGTCGTCGGGGACGTCGCCGGGCTCGGGTGGGACGACGCCACGGCGTTCTGCCGGGCCCTTCCGGAGCGTGCCGGGGTGGTCGCGGTGCCGGTGGCAGCGCTCGCCGACGACCTCGAGGCCGCCGCCACCCTGGTGCGGTTCGCCTTCTGCAAGCGCGAGAGCGTCCTCGCCGAGGCGATGGGGCGGCTGGCGAGCGCCGATCTCGGGCGCGCGTGACGCGGTACCGCGCCTACGCGCTGGTGATCTTCTCCGCGGTCAGCCTCCAGAGCGGCTCCGCCGTCGCCACCACCCTGTTCGACCGCGTCGACGCCCCGGGCCTCCTGGCGCTGCGGACGGGTCTCGGCGCGCTGATGCTCTTCGTCATCACCCGCGCCTGGCGCACCCTGCCTCCGCGCAGGTCGTGGCCGCTGGTGGCCGCGTTCGGCGGGGCGATGGGGTTGATGAACCTGCTGTTCTACCTGTCCCTGGAGCGCATCCCGCTGGGGGTCGCCGTCGCCCTGGAGCTCCTCGGGCCGCTCGCCGTGGCGGTCGCCGGCTCGCAGCGCGCCCGCGACCTCGCGTGGACGGCGGTCGCCGTGCTGGGCGTCGCGGTGCTCGTCGGTCCCGGGGTGCTGGACGCCCTCGGCCTCGCGGGCGGCCAGCCCGCCGCCAGCCTCGACCTGCTCGGGGTGGCCCTGGCGGTGGGCGCCGGGGGGTGCTGGGCGCTGTACATCCTCCTGGGCACGCGGCTGTCCGGCGTCATGGCCGGGGCGGGAGGAGTGGCGTGGGCGATGGTCTGCGCGTCGGTGCTCCTCGTGCCGCTGGGCGTGGGGACGGCGGGCACCACGCTGCTCGACCCCTGGGTGCTGCTCGGCGGCCTCGTCGTCGCCGTGCTGTCCTCCGCGGTGCCCTACGCCGTGGAGATGCAGGCCATGCGGGCGGTGGGCGCCGGGACCTTCGGGGTGATGATGGCCACCGAGCCGGCCGTGGCGGCGCTCACGGGCTTCGTCCTCGCGGGCCAGCGGCTGCTGCCCGTCACGCTGGTCGGCATCGCCATGGTGGTGGTCGCGGTGCTCGGGGCGCTCGCCCGGCCCGCCGGCGACCCCCCGGCCGCGGCTGCCGGCTCGCCCGACGGCGCCGGCTCGCCCGACGCCGGTGACGGAGGCGAGCCGCCCGACGTCGCCACCCCGTCGGGCGCGCTGCCGTGAGCACCACCCGCGCCACGGGAACCGCCGACGCCGCCATCCGCCACCACGACCCCGTGTCCACCGGGACCACCGCGGGACCCGGCCGTTCGGAGCGGTGGCGCGCCGCCGCGTCGACGCCCGCGTCGCTGCGGCTGTGGGGGTGGCTCGGCCCCCTGCTCGTCACCGCGCTGGCCGGCGTCCTGCGGTTCTGGGACCTGGGCCGCCCCCACCAGCTGGTCTTCGACGAGACCTACTACGTCAAGCAGGCGTACTCCCTGCTGCAGACCGGGTACGAGCTGCGCTGGCCCGAGGACGCCGACGAGTCCTTCACCGCCGGCAGCCCCGACGTCTTCCTCGAGGAGGCGGACTACCCCGTGCACCCGCCGGTGGGCAAGTGGGTCATCGCGGTCGGCATCCGGATCTTCGGTGTCGACAGCTCGTTCGGGTGGCGGTTCTCCGTCGCCGTCCTCGGCACGCTGATGGTCCTCATGACCGCGCGGATCGGCCGCCGCCTCCTCGGCTCGACGCTGCTGGGGTGCACCGCCGCCCTGCTGCTCGCCGTCGACGGCCTGCACCTGGTGATGAGCCGCACCTCCCTGCTGGACCTGCCGCTCGCCTTCTTCGTCCTCGCCGCGTTCGGCTTCCTGCTCCTCGACCGCGACGCCCACCGCGACCGCCTGCTCCGCGGCGTCGGCGGCCCGGTGGCGCGCTGGCGGCTGTGGCGCCTCGCGGCGGCGGTCAGCCTGGGCCTGGCGTGCGGCACGAAGTGGTCGGGGCTCTACGTCGTCGCGGTGTTCTCGGTGATGACGGTGCTCTGGGACGCCTCGGCGCGCGCCGCCGCCGGCCAGCGTGCCCTTCCGCTGCGCTTCCTCGGGGACGGCGTGGTCGCCGCCCTGGTCGTCCTCCCCACGGTGGCGGTGGTGTACGTGGCGAGCTGGGCGGGGTGGTTCGCCTCGTCCAGCGCCCACCTGCGGCGGTGGGCGGTGGAGAACCCCGGCGAGGGCGTGGGGTGGTTGCCGCCGGCGCTGCGCTCGCTGTGGGAGTACCACCGGCAGATGTACTCCTTCCACGTCGGGCTGACGTCGCCGCACACCTACGAGTCGAACCCCTGGTCGTGGCTGGTGCAGGGGCGCCCGACGTCGTTCTTCTACGAGGACCCCACGCGCGGCGTCGACGGCTGCACGGTGGCGGAGTGCTCCAAGGCGATCAGCTCGGTGGGCAACCCCGTGGTGTGGTGGGCTGGCGCCGCGTCCGTCCTGGTGCTGGTGTTCATGTGGGCGCTGCGCCGCGACTGGAGGGCCGGGGCGGTCCTCGCCGGGATCGCCGCCGGGTACCTGCCGTGGTTCCTCTACCAGGAGCGCACCATCTTCACGTTCTACGCGGTGATCTTCGTGCCCTTCCTCGCCCTGGCGGTGGCGTACGCGCTGGGGATGGTGCTGGGTCCGCCCGGCGCACCGCCGCGGCGCCGGGCGCTGGGCGCCGGGCTCGCCGGAGCCGTGGTGGTGGCCGCGGTGGGCGCCGCAGCGTTCTTCTGGCCGGTGTGGACGGCCGACGTGATCCCGTACTCCTCCTGGCGGACGCGCATGTGGTGGGGCTCCTGGATCTGAGCCGATCAGCGCAGCCGGCGGTGGCGTCGGGCAGGACGGGGAGCACGGTGCGGGCTACCGTCGACCAGGCCGCACGAGCCGAAGGATCACCGCCCCATGACCACCGACACACCGCCGACGACGGCACCGACTCCCGACGACGCACCGACCGTCATCGTCAACGGCGCCCCGCTCCCCCTGCGCGGCACCCCTCCGGCCACCACGGCGCTGGACTGGCTGCGCGGGCGCGGCCTCACCGGGGCCAAGGAGGGATGCGCGGAGGGTGAGTGCGGGGCGTGCTCCGTGCTCGTGGCGCGCCCGGGCACCGCGGCCGCCACGGAGTGGACGGCGCTCAACGCCTGCCTCGTGCCGGTCGCCGCCCTCGACGGCCAGGAGGTCGTCACCGCCGAGGGACTCGGTTCCCCGGCGGCGCTGCACCCGGTGCAGCGCGAGATGGCCCTGCGGGGTGGCTCGCAGTGCGGGTACTGCACCCCGGGGTTCGTGTGCTCGATGGCCGCGGAGTACTACCGCCCCGACCGGGGCGGCGAGGCGGCCGGGACGGCCGACCACGTCGACGACCCCGAGCACGGGCCCAACGGCTTCGACCTGCACGCCATCGGCGGCAACCTGTGCCGCTGCACCGGGTACCGGCCGATCCGCGACGCCGCGTACGCCCTCGGGTCGCCCCCGCCAGGTGACGCGCTGGCCCACCGCCGCGACGCGCCGCCCCCGGCGCCCCGGTCGACGCGCCTGGCCGACGACGAGGCCGAGTTCCTGCGCCCCGGCGGCCTGTCCGAGGTGCTGGAGATCCTGGAGAGCCGCCCTGAGGCATTGCTCGTCGCGGGGTCCACGGACTGGGGCGTGGAGGTGAACCTGCGCGGCGCCCGTCCCCCGCTCGTCGTGGCGGTCGACCGGCTGGAGGAGCTGCGCACCCTCGAGATCGGTGAGCACCGGGTCGAGATCGGCGCCGCGCTGAGCCTCACCGAGGTCGAGCGCCGCCTGGACGGCCGAGTGCCGCTGCTCGCGGCGCTGATCCCCCAGTTCGCCTCCCGGCTGATCCGCAACGGCGCGACCCTCGGCGGCAACCTCGGGACCGGCTCGCCCATCGGCGACGCGGCCCCCGCGCTGCTCGCCCTGGACGCCTCCGTGGTGCTGGCCTCCACCGGCGGCGAGCGGGAGGTCCCGATCAGCGAGTACTTCACCGGATACCGCACCAGCGTGCGCGCCCCAGGGGAGATCATCCGCGCGGTGCGCGTCCCGCTGCCGCTCGCGGGGACCACCGCGTTCCACAAGGTCGCCAAGCGGCGCTTCGACGACATCTCCAGCGTCGCGGTCGCCGTCGCGCTCGACCTGGACGACGGGGCCGGCGACGGCAGGCTGGGTGGCGAAGGCGCCGCCGACCTGGCCGGCAGGGTGGTCCGGGTGCGGGCGGCCCGCATCGGCCTGGGCGGCGTCGCCGCGACCCCGCTGCGGGCGCTGGCCACCGAGGAGGCGCTGGTCGGAGCGCCGTGGACCGGCCCGGGGAGCGAGGACGCGGTGCGGGCCGCGGCCGCCGTGCTCGCCGGTGAGGGGACACCGCTGGACGACCACCGGGCCAGCGCCGCATACCGCTCGGCGATGCTCGGCCAGGCACTGCTCAGGCTCCGCTCGCGCTCGCTCGAGCAGGCCGACAGCCGTCAGGCGGCACGGGCGTGACCGCGCTGTGGGAGGGAGCGGCCACCGTCGCCGACCACGAGGGCGTCGGGCAGGCGCTGCCCCACGAGAGCGCCGCGCTGCACGTCACCGGCGAGGCCCTCTACACCGACGACCTCGCCGGACGCACCCACGGCGTCCTGCACGCCTGGCCGGTGCAGGCCCCGCACCCCCACGCCCGCGTCACCCACCTGGACCACGCGCCGGCGCTCGACGTGCCCGGGGTGGTCCGGGTGCTGACCGGCGCCGACGTGCCGGGGGTCAACGACGCCGGCAACAAGGGTGACGAGCCGCTGTTCCCCTCCGAGGTGATGTTCGTCGGTCACGCGGTGTGCTGGGTGCTCGGCGAGACCCTCGAGGCCGCCCGGCGCGGCGGCGAGGCGGTGCGCGTGGAGTACCAGGAGCTGCCCGCGCTGATCACCGTTCGCGAGGCCATCGACGCGGAGAGCTTCCAGGGCGGGCAGCCGGTCCTCGAGCGCGGCGACGTCGAGGCGGGCCTGGAGGGCAGCGCCCACGTCTTCAGCGGGGAGCTCGAGCTCGCCGGCCAAGAGCACTTCTACCTCGAGACGCACGCGTCCCTGGCCCACGTCGACGAGGCCGGGCAGGTGTTCGTCCAGTCGAGCACGCAGCACCCGTCGGAGACGCAGGAGATCGTCGCCCACGTCCTGGGGCTGCGCAGCCACGAGGTGACGGTGCAGTGCCTGCGGATGGGCGGGGCCTTCGGCGGCAAGGAGATGCAGCCCCACGGCTTCGCCGCGATCGCCGCCCTCGGGGCCGTGCTCACGGGGCGACCGGTGCGCGTGCGCCTGAACCGCGGCCAGGACATGACGATGACGGGCAAGCGGCACGGCTTCCACGCCCGGTGGCGGGTCGGCTTCGACGAGACCGGCCTGCTGCAGGCCTACGACGCGGTGCTGACCTCCGACGGCGGGTGGAGCCTGGACCTGTCCGAGCCGGTCCTCGCCCGGGCGCTGTGCCACTCCGAGAACGCCTACTTCATCCCCCACGTGCGCGTCGCCGGGCGGATCTCGAGGACCCACAAGACGTCGCAGACGGCGTTCCGCGGCTTCGGTGGGCCCCAGGGGATGCTCGTCATCGAGGACGCCCTCGGCCGGTGCGCCCCGCGGTTGGGCATCGACGCCGCGCAGCTGCGCCGGCGCAACCTCTACCGGCCCGGTCAGGCCACGCCCTACGGCCAGGCGGTGCGCCACGCCGAGCGCCTGGAGCGGGCGTGGACCCAGGTGGAGACCGGCGCCGACCTCACCGCGCGCCGCGAGGAGGTCGCGGCCTTCAACGCCGCCCACCCCCACGCCCGGCGGGGCCTGGCCATCACGCCGGTGAAGTTCGGGATCTCCTTCAACCTCACCGCCTTCAACCAGGCCGGGGCGCTGGTGCACGTCTACAAGGACGGCTCGGTGCTCATCAACCACGGCGGCACCGAGATGGGCCAGGGCCTGCACACCAAGATGATCCAGGTCGCCGCCACCACCCTGGGCGTGCCGCTGGCCACCGTGCGCCTGGCGCCGACGCGCACCGACAAGGTCCCCAACACCTCGGCCACGGCCGCGAGCTCGGGGGCGGACCTCAACGGCGGGGCGGTCAAGGACGCCTGCGAGCAGGTCCGCGAGCACCTGGCGCAGGTGGCGGGGCAGGTGCTCGGCATCAGCCCCGCCGACGTGCGGTTCACCGGCGGCGCCGTCCACGGCCTCGCGCAGGACGACGCCGCGGTGGCGTGGGAGGACGTCGTCGCCCAGGCGTACGCGCACCGGGTGCAGCTGTGGGCGGCGGGCTTCTACCGCACCGAGGGGCTCCACTGGGACTCCGCGCGCATGCAGGGAGAGCCGTTCAAGTACTTCGCCTACGGGGTCGCGGCCACCGAGGTGGAGGTCGACGGCTTCACCGGTTCCTACCGCACGCGGCGCGTGGACATCGTCCACGACGTCGGCGACAGCCTCTCTCCGCTGGTGGACCGCGGGCAGATCGAGGGCGGGTTCGTCCAGGGCGCCGGGTGGCTGACGCTCGAGGAGCTGCGCTGGGAGGAGCGCGAGGGCCCCCACCGCGGACGCCTGGCCACGCAGGCGGCCAGCACGTACAAGCTGCCGAGCTTCTCGGAGATGCCCGAGACCTTCAACGTCACGCTGCTCACCGACGCCGCCGAGGACGGCGTGGTCCACGGCTCCAAGGCCGTCGGCGAGCCCCCGCTCATGCTGGCGTTCTCCGTGCGCGAGGCGCTGCGCCAGGCCGCCGCCGCGTTCGGCCCGCCCGGGACCAGCGTCGACCTCGCCTCACCGGCGACCCCGGAGGCGGTGTGGTGGGCGATCGAGCGGGCGCGTGCGGGTGAGCGCCGCGGACGGATGGAGCACTCGGAGATGCACGAGAAGGGCCACGGCCACGTGGAGGAGGCGGCGCCGGGCTCGTTCCCCGAGGCGCCCGAGCAGCCGGGCCCGCAGGCGCCGCCGATGCGCCCGCGCACCGAGCAGCTGGGCGATGCGCTCGAGCACGCGGCGCGTCACGAGGCGGGTCACGAGGCCGTGCACGGGGTGAGCCGCGCGACGGACCCTGCGACGGACCGCACGACGGACCCTGCGACGGGCCAGCGGTGAGGGGGCCCGCGTGGACTGGGTGAGCGCGGTCGCCCACCTGCGCCGCGAGCGCCGCGCCGGGGTGCTCGTCACCGTGGCCGCCGCACGCGGGCACGCGCCGCGCGAGGCCGGCGCCAAGATGGTCGTCGCCGACGGCCAGGCGTGGGGAACCGTCGGGGGCGGCAACCTCGAGGCCACCGCCACGGCGCGGGCCCGGGTGCTGCTCACCTCCGGGGCGACGACGCCGGAGCTCCTGACGATCTCCCTGTCGGACCGGGCCCCGGCGCAGCACGGCCTGCAGTGCTGCGGGGGTGAGGCCACGCTGCTGCTCGAGCCCCTGCCGGCCGTCCCCGCGGTGGCGGTCTTCGGCGTCGGGCACGTGGGCCTGGAGCTCGCGCGCATCCTGGCCCGCCACGACGTGGACCTCCACCTCGTCGACTCCCGGCCCGCCCAGCTCGCCCCGGCCCGGCTGGCGGTCCTCGACGACGCGCTGGCCCACGTCAGCGTCCACGCCGTCGGGCACGGCGGACCGGCGCTGCCGGAGATGGTGCTCGCCGACCTCCCGGCCGGCACCCACGTGCTGGTCATGACCCACGACCACGGCGAGGACGCCGCGCTGTGCGACGCGGCCCTGCGCCGGGACGACCTGGGCTCCATCGGCCTGGTGGGCTCGGCCGCCAAGTGGTCCCGCTTCCGCGCGCGCCTCGCCGCGGTGGGGCACGGACCGGCTGACCTCGAGCGCATCACCACGCCCATCGGCCTGCCTGCGGGCACGGGCCCGGCCAGCAAGGACCCGGCGGTCATCGCCGTGAGCGTCGCCGCCGCCCTGCTCACCGCGCTCGAGCACCCGGACCGCGGCGCGCCGCAGCCCCCCGGTGCCACCCGTTCCGGCGCGCCCCGCCCCGACCCCACACACCCCGGCCCCGCAGACCTCGACGCCACGGAGGCGCTCCCGTGACGCTCTACCGCGCCACCGTCATGGACACCCCCGACGACCCCTTCACGGGCGGGGCCCTGCGCAGCGAGGACGACGCGGGCCTGCTCGTGGTCGGCGGCGCGGTGCTCGACCGGGGCCCGTTCGCCCGCGTCCGCGCGGAGCACCCGGGCGCCGAGGTCGTCGACCTGCGCGACGGGGTGCTCCTGCCCGGGTTCGTCGACACCCACGTGCACTTCCCGCAGGTGCGCGCCCTCGGCGGCCTCGGGATGCCCCTGCTGGAGTGGCTCGAGCGCTGCGCGCTGCCCGAGGAGGCACGCCTGGCCGACGCGGCGTACGCCCGCGGGGTCGCCGCCGACTTCGTGGCAGGGTTGGTGGAGGCCGGCACGACGAGCGCGATGGTCTTCGGCGCCCACTTCGCCCCCGCGACGGACGCGCTGTTCACCGCGAGCGACGCGGCTGGCCTGCGGGTCACCAGCGGCCTGGTCCTCAGCGACCGCACCCTGCGCGGGGACCTGCTGACGACTCCGGAGCGCGCGGTCGAGGAGTCGCTGGCGCTGGCGCATCGGTGGCACGGGAGGGGGCGGCTGCGCTACGCGGTGACGCCTCGCTTCTCGCTCTCGTGCACCGACGAGGTCCTGGCGGCGTGCGGCTCGGTGCTCGCCGACGTGCCGGGTTCCTGGTTCACCTCCCACGTCAACGAGAACCTCGCGGAGGTCGCCGAGGTCGAGCGGCTCTTCGACGGCGAGCGCTACGTGGGCACCTACGACCGCCACCACCTGCTGGGCGAGCGAGCGGTGCTCGCCCACGACGTCCACCCCCGCGACGACGAGCTGGCGGTCCTCGCCGCGCGCGGCACCCGCGTCGCGCACTGCCCCACGTCCAACGCCTCGCTGGGCAGCGGGCTGTTCTCGCTGCGGCGCCACCTCGAGGCCGGGGTGCCCGTGGCCCTGGGCTCCGACGTCGGCGCCGGCACGGGGTTCTCGCTGCTGAAGGAGGGCCTGCAGGCGTACTTCGCGCAGGCGCTCCTGGCCAGCGACGGGTATCCGTTGACCTCGGCGCACCTGCTGTACCTGGCCACGTCCGCCGGGGCGCACGCGCTGGGCCTCGACGACGCGGTGGGCGACCTCAGGGTCGGCAAGCGGTTCGACGCGGTGTGGCTGCGTCCCCGCCCGGGCACGACGCTGGAGGTGGGCCTGCACCACGCGGACGGCCCCGAGGACGCGCTGGCCAGGCTCTTCGCCCAGGGCGGGCCGGGCGACGTGGCCGGCGTGTGGGTCGACGGCGAGCGCGTGGACGCCCGCGGGCCGCACACCTGGTGACCGTGGGCCCCCTGGCCTACGCTCGACGCGTGTCGACGGATCCCTCCCCCGGTGCCGACCCCGATCCCGATCCTGTCGCTGGCCCCGACCCCTTGACGCTCGCGCGGGCGGACCTCTCGCTCGGCGCGCTGGACGTGAAGATGGGTGTCCAGGTGCTGCGGGCCTCCGCCGAGGAAGTGGTGGCGAGCATGCCGGTGGAGACCAACACCCAGTCCTTCGGGCTGCTGCACGGCGGTGCCTCCGCGTCGCTCGCGGAGGCCGCCGGCTCGTGGGCGGCGGTGATCCACGCCGGCCCGGGGCGCACCGCCATGGGGGTGGACCTCAACATCACCCACCACCGGGCCGCGCGCGGGGGCACGGTGACCGCCACGGCGACGCCGGTGCACCGCGGGCGCTCCAGCGCCACCTACGAGGTGGTGGTCACCGACGACGGAGGCCGGCGCCTGGCCACCGCCCGCATCACGAGCGTGATCCGGGAGCAGCGGGGCTGACGGGGCTCGTGGGGTCGACCCGGGCGAGGAGGCGGTCGACCTCCGCAGCCGGCATGGGGCGCCCCAGCAGGTAGCCCTGGACGAGGTCGCAGCCGAGGCGGCGCACGGTGGCGAGCTGCTCGTCGGTCTCGACGCCCTCGGCGAGGGCCTGCAGCCCCAGCTGGTGCGCGAGGCCCACGATGGAGGCGACGACCGTGGCGTCGGCGGTGCGCGCGGGCAGGCCGCTGATGAAGGCGCGGTCGATCTTCACCTCGTCGACGGGCAGCTGGGTGAGGTAGGCCAGCGAGGAGAACCCCGTGCCGAAGTCGTCGATGGACAGCCGCACCCCGAGGTCGCGCAGCGCCGTGAAGACCTGCCGCGAGGGGGCGTCGTCGACCACGAGCGCGCTCTCGGTGATCTCCAGGCAGAGCGCGCGGGCGGGGACGCCGTGGCGGTCGAGCGCGTCCGCGATCGTCGACCGCAGGTGCGCGGTGCCCACCAGGCTCGGGGCGATGTTCACCGCGAGCGCCAGGTCGAGCCCGGGGTGGTCAGCGCGCCAACCGGCGAGCGCGGCGAGCCCGGTGTCCAGCGCCCAACCGGTGAGCGCGCCGATGAGGCCGGTGGCCTCGGCGACGGGGATGAACTCGACCGGGGGCACCATGCCGCGCCCGGGCAGCGGCCAGCGGGCCAGGGCCTCGAAGCCGCGGAGCTCGCCGGTGACCGTGTGCAGGGGCTGGAAGTACAGGTCGAGCTCGCCGCGCTCGAGCGCCGGGCGCAGGCGGGTCTCGATCTCCACGCGTCGCAGGGTGATGGCGCGCAGCTCGGGGGTGAAGGGGGCGGCGGCGTTGCGGCCGCCGTTCTTGACGCGGTACATCGCGGTGTCGGCGTCCCGGAGCAGCTCCGCCGGGGTCGCGCCGACCTCGGCGATGGCGACGCCGACGCTGGAGGTGACCGTCGCGTCACCGCCCTCGAGGGTGAACGGGGCGTGGAAGGCCGCGACCACGCGCTCCGCGAGCCGCTCTGCCTCCGCCGCGCTGATGCCCTCGCAGAGGATGACGAACTCGTCACCGCCGAGGCGGGCGACGGTGTCGCTCTCGCGGACGGCAGCGCGCAGGCGCTGGGCGGCTTGACCGAGGAGGCTGTCGCCGGCGGCGTGCCCCAGGGAGTCGTTGACGAGCTTGAAGTGGTCGAGGTCGACGAAGAGCAGCGCCACGTGCCGGCCCTCGCCGTGCGGGCGGGCGAACGCCTGCTCGAGCCGGTCGGAGAGCAGGGCGCGGTTGGGCAGACCGGTCAGCTCGTCGTGCAGCGCGGAGTGCGCGAGCCGGTCCCGGGTGCGTGAGAGGAGCAGCTCGGGGACGGCGGCGGCGAAGCTCTTGGCCGCCGCCACCTCGGCCGGGTGCCACGGCCGGCAGCTGCCGCGGACCTCCTGCGCCCAGGCGGCGAAGGACTCGCGCGGGCCGAGCTGGGCGAAACCGCTCTGGCCGGGCGCGGCGCTCGGGTCGCCCGTCATGGGCTTCTCCGGGTCCCCGCCCCAGGTGACCGTGCGCACCAGCTCCCCGCGGAACCACAGGACGAAGTCCTGGTACCCGGCCGACAGGGGCACCGCGAGCACCCCCGCGGCGTTCTCCTGCTGGTCGGCCAGCTCCGGGACCTCGCCCTGGAGCGCCTCGCGGACGAAGCTCTCCGCGTCCGCGTCGCGGCTGCGCAGGTGGGCCAGGAGCGCGTCGACCGCGCTCGCGGGCGGCACCGTGCCGACGGTGACGGTGCGCCCGTCTATCCGCGCCACCATCCCGTCCGCCTCGGTGAGGTCCAGCGCCGAGGGCGAGCCGTCGACCAGCGCGTCGGCCAGGACCGGCGCGCCGGACATCCGCGTCACCAGCTGGGACTCGAGCTCGGCCAGGGCGACCTGGGCGCGGTCGCGCTCGTGACCCTCCTCGGCCACGACGAGGAGCGAGAACATCTGGCCGAGCAACCGGCACGCCGCCCGCAGCTGCGCCCCGACCCGCTGGGGGGCGTCGTGGTGGCAGACGACCATCCCCCACAGCCGGGTGCCGCGCATCAGCGAGATCGTCAGGGTGGCCTGCACCCCCATGTTGCGCAGGTAGGCCAGGTGGAACGGCGAGACGCTGCGCAGCCCCGCGAAGCTGAGGTTCAGCGGCTCGTCATCGGCGTCCTGCGGCAGCCCGAGCAGCGGGACCGGCTCGTAGTCGACGTCGGCGATGACGCGCAGGTGGTTCAGCAGGTAGAGCTTGCGCGCCTGGCGGGGGATGTCGGACGCCGGGTAGTGCAGGCCGAGGAAGGGCTCCAGGTCGGGCCGCAGGTCCTCGGCGACCACCTCGCCGTGCTCGTCGGGGTGGAAGCGGTAGACCATCACGCGGTCGAAACCCGTCAGGCGCCGGACCTGGGTGGCGGCGGCATCGCACAGCTCCTGCACGCCGTCGGAGCCCTGCAGGGCCTCCATGGCGTGGCGGACGTCCTCGAACAGCGTCGACATCGTCGCCGCCGCGCCCTGGTCGGCCGGCTCGAGCTCGACGACGACCAGCCCGTCGATGCGGTGCCACGTCACCTCGAAGGGCTCGCCGGCCGGGACGTGGACGACCAGCGGGTCGCCGCCGCTGGCGCGAGGGTCTGCCAGCGCTGCGCGCAACCGCTCGACGGGCTCGGCTCCGAGCGCCGTGGACAGCGGCTCACCCACGAGCGCCACCGCGTCGACGCGGAGGTGCAGCGCCGCGTTCGCGCTCGCCCGGCGGACGACGAGGTCGTCCTCGCGGACGGCCAGCAGCACGCCGTGCGGCTGGACGGCCCCCGGCAGGTGGATCGGCTCGCGGTCGCACGTGGTGAGGTCGGCGCTCTCGTCGGGCGCGAGGAAGTCCACGACGTCGGTGCCCGGGGCCAGCTCGTGGGCGGTCATCTCGGTCATCGCTGCGGGTCCTGGTCCTCGAGCCGGGTGGTCAGGGCCCGGAAGGTGTGCTCGGCGGCGGCCACCACGGCGCCCCGCACCGGGGGGTGCTCGGTCCCGAAGGCGTCCAGGGCGGACTGCAGGGCGCGCCAGTCGGCGCCGAGGTCGGTGCGGCCGGCGCTGGAGAAGAAGGCCACGGGGAGGTCCTCGCCGAGGGCGCGGCGGGCCAGGCGGGCGATGACGCGCCCGCCCAGCGCCGAGCCCTCCAGCACGTAGAGGCACCCGAGCGCCTGGGCGAGCGACCCGAGCACCGGCGGGGTCAGCTCCGACGGTGATCCCTGAACGTCACGGCCGAGGTGGGCGAGGTCCTCGTCGATCCACGCGGCCCGGCATCGGTTGTCCACCCCCAAGAGCGGCGTGAGCCGCTCCCAACCCTCGGCGGCGACGAGCGCGGCCTCGACGGGGGCGTAGAAGCCGCGCAGCGCCACCAGCAGGTCGGCGTACGCCTCGCGGCTGGCCAGCCTCGCCTCCAGGGCGAACGACTCCTCCGCGGCCACGTGCGCCGCGCGGGTCTGCTCGCGCAGCTGCGCCGACAGCGCCCCCGCCGCGGCGGCGGGAAGCGGCTGGTGGCGCTGGCGACGAGGGGGTTCGGCGGTGAGCAGCACGTCTCGTGGATCGGCTGGGCCGCGGCCGACCTTGAGCAGCGTCGGTGCTCCGCCGACGCCCCGGCCAGGCGCCCAGCACCGCCAGCGGCGGTACGAGGTGAGTCGTGACGCTCAGGAGCCCGGCGTTCATCTGCGAGAGCGCTCAGGCCCACGTCTCGAACGCCAGCGCTGTCGCCACCAGGCCGAGGTGCGGCACGACGCCGACCTCCCTCGCGGAGGCGCGGTCGACGTCGGCGGTCAGGGCGATCGGGACCTGGCCACCGACGTCTGCGCCCGTGGTCAGGCTCGGTCTCCGAGCGCGACGATGTGCTCCGGGAGCCTCTCGTGGGTCCCGTAGAGGAAGTGGTTGCTCATGTTCTCGGAGTATCGGCTGGCCTGCGTGGTGCGCCCCACCGCTTCGGCAACCTGACGGATGAGGGCCGGGGAGGCACCGCAGCAGACACCGAGGTAGTTGATGCCGAGGTCGGCGGCCTCGGCGGCGAAGGCCCCGATCTCGTACCGGTTGGTGGCCAGCGGGTCCAGCGCGGTCGGGAAGGGTCGGCCGTGCGGGGACGGCACGCTGGCCCGCTCGTCGGTCAGGCTGAAGAAGGTGGGCTCCGTGGTGCTGGTGCGGTAGGGGATCGGCAGCGCGGCCACGTGGGTGGAGACGGCCGCCCTGACCTTCCGCAGCCACGGCATCATCGTCTCGGGGCCGCGGAAGCAGTTCATCCCCACGACGTCAGCACCGGCTTGCTCCAGCCGTTGACAGGTCTCCACGATGCCGACACCGTCGGCCATCTCGTCGAGCGCCATCGGGGCGACGGTCAGCACGACGGGCAGGCCGCTGGCCCGGGCGATCTCCAGGGCGGCGAGGGCCTCTCCGGCGTAGTAGAAGGTCTCACCGATGATCAGGTCGGCGCCCTCCTCGACGGCCCAGCCGACCATCTCCTCGAACATCGACCGGACCTCGGCCTGGCTCTGCTGGTCGGCGGGGTCCCACACGTTGCTGTTGGAGATGTTGCCCGCCATCAGGTTGGTGGGCTCGAGGTCGGCGACGTCGCGGGCGATGCGCAGCGCGGCCCGGTTGAGCGGCTCGAGCAGCTCCTCCTTGCCGATCACCCGCATCTTCTCCCGGTGACCGTTGTAGGTGAACGCCTCCACGATGTCGGAGCCGGCCCGTTGGAAGTCCAGGTGCAGAGCCCTCAAGGCGTCGGGGTGCTCCAGGGCCACCTCGGGCACGAACTCACCGGCGGAGAGGTATCCGCGTCGTTCGAGCTCGAAGAGAAAGCCCTCGGCGCAGATCACGGGACCGGCGTCGAGACGCTGGGTCAGGTTCGGTCGTGCGGTCATGGTCGCTCCTAGGCCGGTGGTCTTGACGCTGTGCAGTCACAGGGGTGCGGTGGTCGGCAGGACGCGCACGCGCACGCTGGAGCGGTCCTTCCACAAACCGTCCTTGCCGAGCGGAGCCCTGCCGTGTCCGATCCTGTCACCTGCAGGACCGCCCCCTTCCCTGACGCGTGCCAGCGTCGGGGTCGTCACCGCCCGCGCTCAGCGGGTCTTCGCCACCAGCGTCAGGACGTCGTAGGTGGCCACGAGCTCGTCGTCCTGGTTGAGCAGCCGCGCGTCCCAGACCACCTCGCCGTAGTCCGCGTCCACGCGCGGGGTGATGCGCTTGGCGGTCAGCTCCACCCGCACCGCATCCCCGGGCATCGCGGGGGTGAGGAAGCGCAGGTTCTCCAGGCCGAAGTTCGCCAGCACCGGGCCCGGCGCCGGGTCGACGAACAGCCCCGCCGCCATCGAGACGAGGAAGTACCCGTGGATCACGCGCCCGGTGAAGAACGGGTTGGCCGCCGCGGCCTCCTCGTCCATGTGGGCGTAGAAGCGGTCCCCGGAGAAGTCCGCGAAGTGGTCGACGTCCTCCAGGGTGATGGTGCGCGGTCCGCCGTCCAGGCCCATGCCGACCTCCAGATGGTCCAGCGCCAGCTGGAACAGCGGGGTCCGCGGCAGGGTGCGCGGCGCCCCGGGGACCCAGGTGCCGGTGATCGCGCTCAGCGCCCGCGGCGTCCCCTGCAGGGCGGTCCGCTGCATGTGGTGCCTCACCGCACGGATGCCGCCCAGCTCCTCGCCGTCGCCCGCGCGCCCGGGCCCGCCGTGCGCCAGGTGCGGCACCGGGGAGCCGTGCCCGGTGGACTCTTGTCCGTCGTCGCGGTCCAGGACGAGCACGCGGCCGTGCCAGGGCGCGACGCCGCGCACCACCTCGCTCACCACGTCCAGGTCGTGGGAGACCACGGAGCCCACCAGCGAGCCGCGCCCACGGGCAGCCAGCTCGACGGCCTCACCGACGGAGGAGTACCCGACGAGGGTCGCGATGGGGCCGAACGCCTCGACCTCGTGGACGGCGGCGCTCCACGGGTCCTCCGCGGTGAGGAACATCGGCGGCAGGAACGCCCCCGTCGCGGCGTCGGCGCCCACGACGTCCACGGCGTCCGGGTCGCCGAGCACCACGCGCGCGCCGCCGTCGGTGAGCCGGGCGAGGCTGGAGCGGACCTCGTCGCGCTGCTCCAGGGAGACCAGGGCGCCCATCGTCACGCCGTCCGCGCCCGGGCGGCCGACGACGACCGTGTCCGCGATCCGCGCCTCGAGGGCCTCGGTGACGGCGCCGACCAGCTCGCGGGGCACCAGGGCGCGGCGGATCGCGGTGCACTTCTGCCCCGCCTTCGAGGTGACCTCGGCGAGCAGGGCGCGGACGAACAGGTCGAACTCCTCGGTGCCGGGCACCGCGTCCGGCCCCAGGAGGGAGAAGTTCAGCGAGTCCGCCTCGGAGGTGAACCGCACCCCGCCGCCGAGCACCGAGGGGTGCACGCGCAGCGCGTCCGCCGTGGACGCCGAGCCGGTGAAGGCGACGAGGTCCTGGTCGCCGAGCACGTCGAGCACGCCGCGACCGTCCCCGGAGAGCAGCTGCAGGCTCCCCTCCGGCAGCAGGCCGGAGGCCAGCGCCTCGGCGACGACGGCCTCGGTGAGGTACGAGGTCTGCTCGGCGGGCTTGACGATCGTCGGCACGCCGGCGAGGAACGCCGGGGCCAGCTTCTCCAGCGCGCCCCAGACGGGGAAGTTGAAGGCGTTGACCTGCAGGGCGACGCCGCGCCGGGCGGTGAACACGTGCTGGCCGAGGAACTGGCCGCTGCGGCTCAGCGGCTCCGGCGGGCCGTCGAGGATGACGTTGCCCCCGGGCAGCTCGCGGCGGCCCTTGGAGCCGTAGGTGAACAGCACGCCGATGCCGCCGTCGACGTCGACGAAGGAGTCCCGCTTCGTGGCGCCGGTCCTCGCCGAGATGGCGTAGAAGGCGTCCTTGCGCTCGGTGAGGTGGCCGGCGAGCTGCTTGAGGATCAGCGCGCGGTCGTGGAACCCCAGCTCGCGCAGCGCCGGGCCGCCGACCTGGCGGGCGAAGTCCGCGGCCGCCCCCGCGTCGGCGGTGGTGGTGGCGATGCGGGCGACCGGCTCGGACGTGGAGGCGTCGAGGATCGGGACGGTCTCACCGGTCGGCTCCGTCCACCGCCCGGCGACGTAGGAGCGGACCGGCGGCGAGGCGTCGGGGCGGGCGGTCGTGGTGGTCATCGTCGACCTCTCGGTGTCGCGGAGGGAACAGCAGGGGAAGGCGGTTCAGGAGCGGGGCATCACCAGGCGTAGAAGCCCTGGCCGCTCTTCTGGCCGAGA
>JARIBR010000215.1 GCA_029258695.1 Quadrisphaera sp. | reverse complement strand
GACCACCTCAAGCGCGGCTCGCTGAAGCTCGACGACCTCAAGATCGCCGTCCTCGACGAGGCCGACGAGATGCTCGACATGGGCTTCGCCGAGGACCTCGAGTCCATCCTCGAGCAGACCCCGGCGGGCCGGCAGACGGTGCTGTTCTCGGCCACGATGCCCGCCAAGACGGCAGCCATCGCGCGCCAGCACCTCACCGACCCGGTGCGTCTGCGCATCGCCCGCGAGGAGACCCCCGAGGGGGAGGCGCCGAAGGTCCGCGAGAGCGCCTACCTCGTCTCGCGCCACCACAAGCCCGCGGCGCTGGCCCGCGTCCTCGACGTGGAGGACGCCCACTCCACCCTCGTCGTCTGCCGCACCCGCGGCGACGTGGACGACCTCACCGAGGCCCTGAACGCCCGCGGCTACCGCGCCGAGGCCCTGCACGGCGGCATGGGCCAGGAGCAGCGCGACAAGGTCATGGGCCGTCTGCGCAGCCAGACCGCCGAGCTGCTCGTCGCCACCGACGTCGCGGCTCGCGGTCTCGACGTCGACCACCTCACCCACGTCGTCAACTACGACGTGCCGGCCGCCCCGGAGTCCTACGTCCACCGCATCGGGCGCGTGGGCCGCTCCGGGCGCGAGGGCGTGGCGCTGACCCTGGCCGACCCCCGCGAGCAGCGCATGCTCTCGACGATCGAGCGGGTGACCAAGCGCCGCATCGAGGTGCTGGCGGTGCCCGACGTCGCGGCCCTGCGCGCAGCACAGCGCGAGCGCCTGCGCCGCGACGTCGTGCGCGAGCTCGACGACGCGTCCGACGCCGACGCGCTCGCCGGCCTCGCCTCGCTCGTGCGCGAGCTCGCCGGTGAGGACCGTGAGGTCGTGGACGTGGCGGCAGCGGCCCTGCGCCTGATCCAGGTGGAGCGCTCCGAGACCGCGGACGAGCACGAGATCCCCGCGCCGGGCCCGCGGAAGAGGAACGAGCGCGACGACGCCCGCTCGCCCCGGAGCGACCGCTCGCGCGAGGGTCACGACGGCGGGGGTCCCACCGGGGCGCCGCGGGGCAAGCGCGGCGCCGGCGCCGCCGAGGGCAAGACCCGGCTGTGGATCAGCGTGGGCGCCCAGCAGGGCGTGCGGGTCGGGGACATCGTGGGGGCCATCGCGAACGAGACCTCGCTGGTGGGCAAGCAGATCGGCCCCATCGACCTGGCGCCGCGCTTCACCCTCGTCGACGTGCCCGACGCCGCCGCCGACGAGGTCATCAACCAGCTCTCGGCGAGCTCGATCAAGGGCCGGCGCGCCAGCGTGCGGCGCGAGCGTTTCTGAGCGGATCGCCTCACCGTGAGCGCTGACCCGATCACCTCGCGGCGCACCGTCCACGCGCCGCCAGCACTCGTCCACGACCTGCTCACCGACGTGGGCGCATGGGCGCTGTGGTCCCCGCACGTCGCCTCCGTGGCCCCGGCGGGCGGCCACGTCGAGGCAGGGTGGCGCCTGCGCGTGCGGCCCTGGTTCGGGCCCCCGACGGTCATGGAGGTCACCGAGGTGCTCCCCGGGGCCGGCATGCGGTGGCGCACCCGCGGCGCTGGACACCTGCTGACCTACGCTCAGCTCGTCGAGACCGACGGCGAGGGTTCGCTGGTGACCTTCTCCGCGAGCGTCACCGGGCCTGCCGGAGCGCTCGTCCAGCGTCTGGCCGCCCCGCTCTCCGCCCTGGGCCAGCGCCGGCGCCTGGCCCGCCTCGCCGCAGCGGCCGAGCACCTGGCGCGCCGCTGACTCAGGCGGACCCCGACGCCACCACCCCGCGCAGCAGCCGCAGCGCCACGGACAGCGGTGCGAGGTCGCTGCTCGGCTGCGCGTGGACCTCCGCGAGCGTCCGGCGCACTCGGGCGAGCTGGGCCTCGCGGGTGGACTCCCAGGCGGCGACGCGCTCGGTCGGTGCGTCCGGGTCCGTGGACGTCAGCACCCTGGAGGTCAACGCCGCCATGACCGCGTACACGTCCTCGCGCAGGGCGGCGCGCGCCAGCGCCTCCCACCGGTCCTCGCGCCCCAGAGCGCTGATCGCCACGAGGAGCACGTCGGCGCCGTAGCGGTCGAAGAGCGCGAAGTACAGCGGCGCCGCCTCCTCGGTGCCGACGTCGACCGTCGAGGCCGACTCGGTGATGTCCAGCAGCGCGAACTCCCACAGCAGGCCCACCGAACGGTGCGCCATGCTCTCGGGCACGCCCGCGTCCGTCAGCTCGCCGACCTCCGCCCGGAAGCGCACGCGGTCCTGGCCGCCGAGGAGGTCCTCCACGTGGCCGGACCACCGCTCCACGACGGGGCGGAAGCGCTCGGTCTCGGCCGCGATGTCGAACCCGTCCGGGAGGTGCTGGACGAACCACCGGCTGGCGCGGTCGACGAGGCGGCGCAGGTCCAGGCGCATGCGGGTGATGACGCCGGCGTCGACCGAGGCGTCGTGGTCGCCGGTGGCGAGGGCGTCGACGTCGGCGGCGTGGCCCGCGACGTCGAAGACCGCCCGGCAGACCGCCCACGAGCGCACCGCGTGCTCCTCGCTCGTGCCGGACTCGTCGACGAGGCGGTGGACGAACGTGGCGCCCGCGCGGTTGACCACGTCGTTGACCAGGGAGTTCGTGATGATCTCCCGGCGCAGGGGGTGGCTGGTGAGGCGGTCCTCGTAGCGGTCGACGAGGGGTCGGGGGAAGTACTCGGCCATGAGGGGCGTGAAGGCGGGGTCGTCGCCCACCGACGTGGCGAGCAGCGAGGCCTTCAGCGTGTTCTTGGAGTACGCGGTGACCACCGCCAGCTCGGGGACGGTCAGGCCGCGCCCCTGCTCGCCGCGCGCGGCCAGCGCCGTGTCGCTCGGCAGCTCCTCGACCTCGCGGTCGAGGTCCCCGGCCGACTCCATCGCCGCGATCAGACGCCGGTGGACCGGCAGCATCGTCTCCGCCTGGGCGCGGGCAGTGCTGAGCAGGACGTTCTGGGCCTCGTTGTCGGCGAGGACGAGGTCCGCGACCTCGTCGGTCATCGCCACGAGGAGCTCGTCGCGCTCGGGCACGGAGAGCTCTCCGTCGGCGATGACGTCGGCGAGGAGCACCTTGATGTTGACCTCGTGGTCGGAGCAGTCCACCCCGGCGGAGTTGTCGATGGCGTCGGTGTTGATGATCACACCCGACATCGCCGCCTCCACGCGTCCGCGCTGGGTGAAGCCGAGGTTGCCGCCCTCGCCGACGACGGCGGTGCGCAGCTGGCGCCCGTCGACCCGGACGGGGTCGTTCGCGCGGTCGCCCACCTCGGCGTCGCCCTCGCTCGAGGCCTTGACGTAGGTGCCGATGCCCCCGTTCCACAGCAGGTCCACGGGGGCGCAGAGGATCGCGCTGACCACCTCGCTGGGGGTGAGGGGCGCGGTGTCCGCGGGCAGGCCCAGCGCCTCGAGCGCGGGCGCCGGCAGCGTGATCGACTTCGCCGACGTCGGCCACACCCCGCCGCCCTCGCTGTGCAGCGCGGTGTCGTAGTCCGCCCAGGACGAGCGCGGCAGGTCGAACAGGCGCTGCCTCTCGGTGAAGGACGTGGCCGCGTCGGGCTCGGGGTCGACGAAGACGTGACGGTGGTCGAACGCGGCGACCAGCCGGATGTGGCGCGAGAGCAGCATCCCGTTGCCGAAGACGTCACCGCTCATGTCCCCGACACCGACGACCCGGAAGTCCTCGCTCTGGGTGTCGAGACCCAGGGCGCGGAAGTGGTGCCGCACCGACGTCCACGCACCGCGGGCGGTGATCGCCATGGCCTTGTGGTCGTAGCCGGCGCTGCCGCCGGAGGCGAAGGCGTCGCCGAGCCAGAAGTCGTGCTCGGCGGCGATCGCGTTGGCGGTGTCGGAGAACGAGGCGGTGCCCTTGTCCGCGGCGACGACGAGGTAGGTGTCGTCCCCGTCGCGGCGCACGACGCCCGGCGGGGGCACCACGCGGCGAGCGCCGGGCGAGCCCTCGTCCGGGACGAGGTTGTCGGTGACGTCCAGCAGGCCGTGGATGAACACCCGGTAGGCCGCCAGCCCCTCGGCCATCCAGGCCTCGCGGTCCACCGCGGGGTCGGGCAGCTGCTTGGCGACGAAGCCGCCCTTGGCGCCCGTCGGCACGATGACGGCGTTCTTCACCGTCTGGGCCTTGACCAGGCCGAGCACCTCCGTGCGGAAGTCCTCGCGCCGGTCGCTCCAGCGCAGACCTCCGCGGGCCACCGCGCCGAAGCGCAGGTGGACGCCCTCGACGCGGGGGGAGTACACCCACACCTCGGCCGTGGGACGCGGCGCCGGCAGGTCCGGGATGGCCCGCGGGTCGAGCTTGAGGGCCACGTGCGCCTTCGGCTGCCCGTCGTCCCCGTGCTGGAAGGCGTTGGTGCGCAGCGTCGCGAGGACCAGGGTGAGGAAGGAGCGCAGGATGCGGTCGTGGTCGAGGCTCACGACGTCGTCGAGGGCCGAGCGCACGCTCTCGGCGACGCCGTCGGCGAGAGCGTGCGGCGCTCCGGAGGCCTCGGCCCCGTCGCCGCCCGGGCCGCCGTCGCCGACGGGGGCCAGGCGGGCCTCGAAGAGCTCGACCAGGGCGCGCGCGATGGACGCGTTGGCCACCAGCGCCGCCACGAGGTACTCCTGGCTGAAGGTCGACCCCGCCTGGCGCAGGTAGCGCGAGCACGCCCGCAGCACCACGACCTGGCGCCACGTCAGCCCGGCGAGGAGCACCAGCTGGTCGAGCTCGTCGGACTCCGTGCGACCGTCCCACGCGGCCCGGAACGTCTCGGTGAGCAGCGCCGCGGCGCCCTCGTCGGGCTCGACCGGCAGGCGCAGCCCGAAGTCGTAGACGTAACCGGTGCTCCCGTCGGCCCGCTCGAGGTGGTACGGGCGCTCGTCGACGACCTCGGCCCCGAGGTTGCGCAGGATCGGCAGGACGGCGGTCAGCGACAGCGGGGCCACCCGCAGCAGCTTCAGGCGCCGTTCCAGCGGGCCACCGCCTCGCGGTCGGTACAGGTGCGTGCCCACCAGCCGCTGCGCGAGCACCGACGAGCCGTCCGGGCTGCCGGCGCTCGCGTCGGGGCCGCCGTCCTCGACGCGAGCCCACAGCTCGTCGAGGCGGCGCAGGTCACCGACCGCGTCGGCGGCGGTGAAGTCCTCCTTGTACGCCTCGGGCAGACCGCGCCCCCACGTGCCGCGCACCGCGGCCGCGTGCTCCTCCTCCAGGACGCCGTCGAGGGCGTCGGCGAGGTCCTCCTCCCAGGTGCGCGTCGCCTCCGCGACGCGGCGCTGCAGGTCCGCGGCGTCGACGTCGGGAAGGTCGCGCCCCGGTGCCATGCGCAGCGTGAAGTGGATGCGCGCCAGCACCGACTCGTTGACGTTCGTGGTCCAGTCCGAGGACTGCGCGCCGAAGGCCTCCTCGAGCACGCTCTGCACGCGCAGGCGCACCACGGTGTTGTACCGGTCGCGGGGCAGGTACACCACGACCGACTCGAAGCGCCCGTACTCGTCGGGGCGGAGGAAGACCAGGGTCCGGCGGCGCTCGTGCAGGCGCACGACGGCCATCGCGGTGTCGTAGAGCTGGTCGACCGACATCTGGAACAGCTCGTCGCGCGGGTACGTCTCCAGCACGGTGTGCAGGTCCTTGCCCGAGTGCGAGTCCGGGGCGAAACCGCTGCGAGCCATCACCGCCGCGCTCTTCACGTCGAGCACGGGCACCTGGCGCACGCTCTCGGTGTAGGCCACCGACGCGAAGAGCCCGAGGAAGCGTCGCTCGCCGGTGACCGCGCCGCTCGCGTCGAAGGTCTTGATCCCGACGTAGTCGAGGTACACCGGCCGGTGCACCGTGGCGCGGGAGTTGGCCTTCGTGAGGATGAGCACCTGACGCTGCCGCGCCCGTGCGCGGACCTCGCGCGGCAGGCGGGCGAAGCTGCCGCTGGCGTCGTCCCGGCCCTCCTGCGCCGCCGCGGCCGCGCGCCGGCCGGTGCGCTCGGTCCGCAGGGTGCCCAGCCCGGTGCCGGGCACCGCGCGCAGCACGTCCTCCTCGTCGACGACGTCGAGGACGTACTCGCGGTAACCCAGGAAGGTGAAGTTGTCGTCCGCGAGCCAGCGCAGCAGCCGCGCGGCGTCGCCGGCCTCCTCCGCGAGCCCCTCGGGGGGCGACGCGTCCAGCCCGTCCGCCGTCGCCACCGCGACCTGGCGCATCGCGGCCCAGTCCTCGACGGAGGCCCGCACGTCCGCGAGCACCTCGACGATCGAGGCGTCGATCGAGGCGAGGGCGTCCGCGTCGCCCTCGCGGTCGATCTCCAGGTGCATCCATGACTCGACCAGCGCGTCGTCGGGCCAGCTCTCGTCGTGCGTGCCCGTCGGCAGGGCGGAGGCGCTGGCGTCCAGGACCTCGACGAGCGAGCCCTCGCCGTCGCGCCGCACGACGAAGGCGGGGTGGACGACCAGCGAGATCTCGTGACCGCGCCGCTCCAGCTCCGCGGTCACCGAGTCGACGAGGAAGGGCATGTCGTCGGTGACGACCTCGACCACCGTGCGCCGCGAGCCCCAGCCGTCCTGCTCGGGGGTGGGGTTGAGCGTGCGCACCAGGGCCGTGCCCGCGGGGCGGCGACGGGCGAAGGCGTGGTGGCTGAGCCCCGCGCCCGCGTGGTCCGCCGGCTCCCGGCGGACGAGGTCCTGGTCGGCCACGAAGCGGTAGAAGCGCGAGAGCAGCGGCGCGAGCTCTCGCCCGGGCACGTCGGTGCCGGCGTCCTGCGCGGCCGCCACGGCCCTCGCGAGCACCTCGCCGCGCGCAGAGCCCTCGCTGCGCGGGCCGGTCACGGTCTGGTCATCGATCCCTGCGGTCATGTGCGACCTCCCTGTCGTCGCCGGCCATCCTTCCAGGTCACGCGGGCGGCGGGGCGCCGACACCCCCCGCCGGGGTCTCAGGCGAGGTCGACCACCCGGAAGACCTCCGCCAGGCGGCCCGGAGCCCACCCCGCGTCCTGCGCCACGCGCGCGCCCCACGACCGCAACCGCTCCTCGAGGGCGTCCCCCAGGTGGGCGGTCTGGCTCGCGTGGGCGCGCAGCGCGTCGAGCTTGCGGGGGAACGTCGCGGTGATGTCGACGCGGTGGTCCGCCCGCTCGTCGGCCATCAGCCACGCCTCCGCCACCGTCCACGGCTCGAGGCCGTGCTCGGCGAGCAGCTCGGGGAAGGCGAACGGGTTGCGGGCGGCCGGGTACAGGGCACGGATCGTGGCCTCCCCGGCGGCGAGGTGGTCGGGGTGGCTGGCGCCGATGCGGTCCCACCACCGCTCCGGGCTCTGCATCAGCACCCGCTGCGGACGCACCCGGCGCACCACCGCGCAGATGTCGCGCTGCAGCGCGCGGTCGGGGTCGAGGGAGCCGTCGGAGTAGCCCTGGAGGAAACGGACGTCGTCGACGCCCACGTGCGCGGCGGCCGCCCGCTGCTCGGCCTCGCGGATGCCCGGGACCTGCTCGCGCGGGGTGTCGTCGAACCCGCCCTGGTCGCCGTAGGTGCACAGCAGGTAGGTCACGGCGATGCCGGCGTCGGTCCAGGAGGTCACGGTGCCGGCGGCGCCGAAGTCGGCGTCGTCCGGGTGGGCCACCACGACGAGGACGCGCTCGACGTCCGCGTCGGCGAGGGGGTCGGGCACGGGGGGCTCCAGGGGGTCGGCGCTCGCGGCGGGCGACGAGGACGTCGGCCTCCGAGGGTCGCCCCCGACGGTACGTCGTCGCCCCCGGGCGCTCGCGCCGCTGCGGCGGCGGCGGTGGTGTGGTGTCATAGCACTTTCCGCAGAGGGAGAGGTCACCGGTGGACGGGGCAGTCACGTCACCGCTGGAGGGCGTGCTGGTCGCCGACTTCAGCCGGGTGCTCGCCGCTCCCTACGCCTCGATGCTCCTCGCCGACCTCGGCGCCGACGTCGTGAAGGTCGAGCGCCCGGGCACCGGCGACGAGACCCGGTCCTGGGGACCGCCGTTCGCCGGTGACCAGGCCACGTACTTCCTCTCGGTCAACCGCGGGAAGCGCTCCCTCGTCGCCGACCTCGCCGACCCCGACGACCGTGAGGTGGTCGACGCGCTCGTGCGGCGCGCCGACGTGCTGCTGGAGAACTTCCGCCCCGGGACCATGGAGCGCCACGGCCTGGGCTGGGAGGCGGTGCGCGAGGTCAACCCCCGCGTGGTCTACGGCTCGGTGACGGGCTTCGGCGCCGGCGCGGGCGCCGCGCTGCCCGGCTACGACCTGCTCGTCCAGGCCGTCGGGGGACTCATGAGCATCACCGGCCCGGACGCCGAGCACCCGACGAAGGCCGGGGTGGCGCTGGTCGACGTGCTCACCGGCGTGCACCTCGTCGTGGGCGTCCTCGCCGCCCTGCGCGAGCGCGAGCGCACCGGAGAGGGGCAGCGGGTGGAGGTGGACCTGCTCTCCACGCTGCTCTCCAGCCTGGTCAACCAGGGCGTCGCGTACACCGCGGCCGGCCAGGTGCCCGCGGCGATGGGCCACCGCCACCCCTCCATCGCCCCCTACGAGGTCCTGCCCGCCGCGGACCGGCCCCTGGCGCTCGCGGTGGGCAACGACGCGCAGTTCGCCGCCCTCTGCCGCGGTCTGGACCTGCCCGGCCTCGCCCGCGACCCCCGGTTCGCCACGAACACCGACCGCGTCGCGCACGTCGACGAGCTCGCCGCGCTGCTCACCGCCCGCCTGAGCGCGAGGACCGCGGGGGAGTGGTTCACGGCGCTGACCCCGCTGGGGGTGCCGTGCGGGCCCGTCAACGACGTGCCGGCGGCCTTCGCCCTCGCCGAGGAGCTCGGCGTGGGGGGCCGGGTCACCGTGGGCGAGGGTGAGCGCGCCGTCGACGTCGTGGCCGATCCCATCCGCCTGTCCTCGGGCCCGCCCGCCTACCACCGCCCCCCGCCGCGGCTCGGGGAGCACACCGACGAGCTGCGCGACGAGCTGCTCGCACCCCGCCGGCCCACCACGGGCGCCGGCCACCCCGAGGAGGACCCGCCATGACCGACCCCGCCGTCACCGAGATCGACGCGCCGGCTCCGCCGCTGGGAGAGTCGCAGCCCCTGCCGGAGCGCGCCGTCGACTACCTCGACCTCGACTCCCTGTTCAGCGCCGAGGAGCTGGCGCTGCGCGCGAGCGTGCGGGAGTTCGTCGACGAGCGCATCCGCCCCTTCATCGCCGACTGGTACTAGCGCGCGCACTTCCCGGTCGAGATCATCCAGGAGATGGGCGCCCAGGGCCTGCTGGGCATGCACCTGCAGGGCTACGGCTGCGCGGGGCGCAGCGCGGTGGAGTACGGGCTCGCAGCGATGGAGCTGGAGGCCGGCGACTCCGGGTTGCGCACCTTCGTCTCGGTGCAGGGCTCGCTGGCGATGAGCGCCATCCACAAGTTCGGCACCGAGGAGCAGAAGCAGGCGTGGCTCCCGGGCATGGCCGCCGGCGAGCTCGTCGGCTGCTTCGGCCTCACCGAGCCCGGCGCCGGCAGCGACCCCGCGTCCATGGCGACCCGTGCGGTGCGCTCGGGTGACGGGTGGGTGCTCAACGGCTCCAAGCGGTGGATCGGGCTGGCGTCCATCGCCGACGTGGCCGTGGTCTGGGCAGGCACCGACGACGGGATCCGCGGCTTCCTCGTGCCGACGAGCGCGCCGGGGTTCACCGCCACCCCCATCACCGGGAAGCTGTCGATGCGCGCCTCCATCCAGTGCGACATCACCTTCGAGGACGTGGCGCTCGACGCCGGCGCGCTCCTGCCCGGCGCCAAGGGTCTGCGCGGGCCGTTCTCGTGCTTGAACGAGGCGCGCTACGGGATCCTGTGGGGAGCGATGGGCGCCGCCAGGGACTCCTACGAGGCCGCCCTGCGGTACTCGTTGGAGCGCCGGCAGTTCGACACCCCCATCGCCAGCTTCCAGCTCACCCAGGCCAAGCTCGTCGAGATGGTCCTGGAGATCCAGAAGGGCGTGCTGGTGGCCGAGCGCACCGGCCGGCTCAAGGACGCGGGGCGCCTGGCGCCCGAGCAGATCTCCTTCGGCAAGCTCAACAACGTGCGCTCCGCGATCGCGGTGTGCCGCAGTGCGCGCACGGTCCTCGGCGGCAACGGCGTGACGCTGGACCACTCGCCGATGCGCCACGGCGAGAACCTCGAGTCGGTGCGCACCTACGAGGGCACCGACGAGGTGCACACCCTGGTCATGGGGCGCTCCATCACGGGCATCCCGGCGTTCTCCTGACGCAGGGTTGCCTGACCTGGGTCGATTGCGTCGCCGCGCCGCAGCGATTGAGGCCAGCCTGAGCACGCTGGCGGCCGGCCCCCTCCCGGGGGCACCCTCTCCTCGACAGCAGCACGCACCGCTATGAGGAGTGATCATCGTGACCGTCATGGACCTGCCCCGCGTCGCCGAGTGCACCGCGACGTCCTGCGCCTACAACCACGACGGCTGCCACGCGGCGGCGGTCACCATCGACAGCGCGAACGGCGACTGCGCGACGTTCTTCCCCACGACGTTCGACGGTCGGCTCCCGAGCGTGCTCGCGACGGTGGGCGCCTGCCAGCGCACCACCTGCACGTTCAACGGCAACGGGGCGTGCGCCGCGCAGGAGGTCTCCATCGGGTCGGGCACCGACACCGCGCACTGCCTGACCTTCACGGAGGGCTGAGCCACCGGGAGGCGGGGGACGGTCGTCGTGGATCGGTGTCCGGAGGGGGACTTGAACCCCCACCCTCTATACGAGGACTAGCACCTCAAGCTAGCGCGTCTGCCTATTCCGCCACCCGGACCGGTGGTGCGCGGGCGCCCGTGAGCGCTGCGCAGCACGCACGACACTACACGCCTCGCCTCACCGCTCCCGGCGCCCTCGCGGGCGCGGTGACGGGGACGCGGCCCGGGTCCTGGCGCACGGCTGCTCGTGGGCGCGCCCACGGACGTGCACGAGCAGCCCCTCAGCGCGCCACGCCGCTCGGTGCTCGTCCGCTGCACGTCCGTGGCTGCGCCGGGCCGTCCGTGGCTGCGCCGGGCCGCCCGCGGCGGGGCCGGACCCGACGCGGGACAGGAGGGCCGCGGCCGGGCACCGCGGGTCGGCCTCACCCGTAGCCTGGCGACCATGACGCCGGAGTCCGCCGCCCGCCACCCCTCGACCGCCGCGCAGGACGAGGTGGTGGACCTGTGCCGCGACCTCATCCGGATCGACTCCACCAACTACGGCGACGGCTCCGGCCCCGGGGAGCGCGAGGCCGCGGAGCACGTCATGGGCCTGCTCGACGAGGTCGGCATCGCCGGCGAGCTGATCGAGTCCCGCGAGCGTCGGGCCTCCGTGGTCTTCCGCATCGAGGGTGAGGAGGCCGGGACCGCCGAGCGCGGCGCCCTGCTGCTGCACGGCCACCTCGACGTGGTGCCCGCCCGCGCCGACGACTGGTCGGTGGACCCCTTCGCCGGCGAGGAGCGCGACGGGTGCCTGTGGGGCCGCGGCGCGGTGGACATGAAGGACATGGACGCGATGCTCCTCGCGCTGGCCCGCGACATGGCCCGCACGGGCGCCAAACCCCCTCGGGACCTGGTCTTCGCGTTCATGGCCGACGAGGAGGCCGGCGGGGTCTTCGGGGCCCACCACCTCGTGGACCACCGCCGCGACCTCTTCGAGGGCGTGACCGCCGCGGTCTCCGAGGTGGGCGGCTTCTCCATCGACCTGGGTGGGCAGCGCTGCTACCTGCTCCAGACCGCGGAGAAGGGCATCGCCTGGCTGCGGATGGTCGCCCACGGACGGGCCGGGCACGGCAGCCAGGTCAACGACGACAACGCCGTGACCCGCCTGTGCCAGGCGGTCGCGCGGGTGGGCGCTCACGACTGGCCGATCGAGCTGACGCCGACGGTCCGCGCCTTCCTGGACGGCGTGGAGGACGTCATCGGCGCCGAGCTCGACCACACCGACCCCGACGCGCTGCTCACCACGCTGGGCACCACGGCGCGCTGGGTGGGGGCGACGCTGCGCGACTCCGCCAACCCCACGGTGCTCGAGGCGGGGTACAAGCACAACGTCATCCCCGGGACCGCCTCCGCGCTGGTGGACGCCCGCTTCCTCCCCGGCCACGAGGAGTCGATGATGGCGACGCTGCGCGGGCTCGCCGGTGAGGGCGTCGACGTCGAGACCCTCCACCGCGACGTGGCGCTGGAGACTGACTACGCCGTGCCGCTGGTGGACCGCATGAGGGACGCGCTGCTGGCCGAGGACCCGGGAGCACGGATGCTGCCGTACTGCCTCTCGGGAGGCACCGACAACAAGTCCTTCTCCCAGCTGGGGATCCCCGGCTACGGCTTCGCCCCGCTGCGCCTGCCCGCGGGCCTGGACTTCGCCGGGATGTTCCACGGCGTGGACGAGCGCGTGCCCACCGACGCGCTGCGCTTCGGGGTCCGCGTCCTCGACCGGTTCATCGCCTCCGCCTGAGGCGATGCCTCGGACGGGCTCAGGCCGCAGCGGCCACGGGCCCCGAGGCCACCTGGTTCCGGCCGGCCGACTTGGCGCGGTAGAGCGCCAGGTCGGCGCGGCGCAGCAGGTCGCGCTGGCGCACGTCATCGCCCGGGGACTCGGCGCACCCGACGGAGACGGTCACCTCCAGCCCTCGTGGCCGTCGCGCCTCGACGGCCGCGCGCAACCCCTCCGCGACCTGCGCCACCGGGAGACCACGGCTCTCGAGGACGACGAGGAACTCCTCCCCGCCGAGCCGGTAGACCTCTCCGGGCGTGGGCGCCGCGCGGCGCAGGGCGTCGGCGACGGCGATCAGCACCTCGTCGCCGACGTCGTGGCCGTGCGTGTCGTTGACCCGCTTGAAGTGGTCGACGTCGACCAGCAGCACGCCCACCGGGGAGGAGCCCTGCGCACGGCTCTCCAGGTCGGCGAAGCGGTCACCGAGAGCCTGGCGGTTCGCCAGACCGGTCAGGGGGTCGATGGCGGCGTGGGCCCGGCTGGTCAGCTCGGCCCCGAGCATCGCCGCGGTCACGCCGGTGACGTTGACCAGCAGCGCCGTGAAGCACAGGAACGCCACCCACCCCGGAGCCGGGGGGCTCGGCGGGAGCAGCGCGGCGGTGAGCCCGGCGGCGGAGGCGGTCACGACCGCGAGAGCGCTGCCCACGACGACCACCACCAGGCGGAACCGCGTGGCGAGGAGCAGGGCGGGGATGACCAGCCACCCCAGGATCGGGCTCGTGAGGCCGCCGGTGACCGCGGCGCCGGCGCCGATCGTCAGGGTCGACCACGTGGAGGCCAGCACGACGGCGCGCTCGGGGCGGGTGGAGCGCGCCATCGCCCGGTCGATCGCCCAGAGGAACGTCGCGGGCGGGAGGTAGACGGCGATCACCCACCACCCGAGCTCCGCGGCGCTCGCGAGCAGGACCACGCCGAGCAGCGCCGACCCCCACGTGCGGATCGGGCGGACCCGGGCGCCCATCTCGAGCAGGCGGGCACGATCCGCCGGGGTGGGGCACAGCCAGGAGCGCTCGCGGAGCGGCCGTGGGGCTCGTGGGGCCCGGGCGGGCGCTCCCTCGGCGGACGTCCCGCGCGGAGAGGGGTGCGCAGTGCTCACGTCGGGGCATCGGCACGCCAGGGCGCCACCTCGAGCCCCTGGTGGGAGGAGCGACCCGTTCGCCGGGCACCGGTGGAGGACGAGAGGCCGACGCCGGTCAGCGGGCCACGGACCACCGCTGGCCCGGAGCGTCCTGGCACGCGGCGAGGACCAGCGGCGTGGCGTTGGTGACCCCTCCGGAGCGCGCGCTCAGGCACGCCCCCGAGCCCGTGTGGACGAGGCTCTGGTCGCGGACGGTCCACCGCTGGCTGGTGGCGTCCTCGCGGCAGGTCCGCGTCCGGACGACGGCGTCGCCCCCCACGGAGGGGCCGTCGGCGTCGAGGCAGCGGCCGGACCCCACCCCGACGACGCGCTCCCCGCGCCGCTCCCACAGCTGAGCGGGGTTGGCGCGCTGGCAGTCCCAGAGCTGGATCGGCGCCCCGTCCTGCGTGGAGCGGCCGGCGACGTCCGCGCAGCGCCCCGACGCCTCACCGACGATCGTCGCGGGGCCTTCGCCGGACGCCGGCGGGACGGGTGACGGGGGCGCGGACGTCGGCGTCGGCGCCGGACGGGGCGAGCCGGCCGCCGTGGCGTCCACCGTGACGTCGAACCCGTCCACGGACAGGCCTGCGCCGCCGACCCACGGCTCGAACCCGAACTGCACGGAGGTGATCCACGAGCCCTGCTCGGTGGCGCCGAGCCTCACCGACTCGGCGACGAAGGACCCGAGGTCGAGATCGGTGACGCTGCGCGTGGGGCTCTGGCGCACGAAGGAGACCACGTCCCAGCCGGTGTTGCCCTCGAAGACGTCCCACCCGGCGCCGTCGGGGGAGGTGAAGGTGGCGGTGCGGGCGCCGAGGGGGTGGGCCAGCGCGCCCTGGTGGTCGGTCCAGACCATGATCTCGGTGTCGTCGGCCTGCCCGGGCGCCGAGCGCGTCGAGCTCACCCAGAGGTCGTAGGCGGCGTTCCACTGCCCCGGGGCGCGCGTGGTCGACACCGAGCTCGTCAGCCCGTCGGCCTGCGAGACGGGCAGGGGCAGCGGCGACGTCGCCGTGCAGCGTCCCCAGTGGCAGCCCGTGAGGATCGAGGGGTAGGACTTCGGGGCGCCAGGCCCGACGGCGCCGTCGGCCTGCTCCACGGTGAACCCGCCGTCGCGCGCGGTGAGGCACTGGGTCGCGGCGGTGCCCCAGCGGTTGTTCTGGACGGTGTGGCGGCCCCCGTCGACGGCCGCCACGTCGAACTTGCCGCAGACACGCTCGTCGGCCAGGGCGCTCGCGGCGCCGGTGGTGGCGGTGGCCAGGCCCGCGAGGGCCACGACGAGGGCCGCGAGCCCCGCGACCACCCGCAGGGGTCGGCGAGGACGGCGCTGCAGGGGCGAGGGGTGCGTCACGGTCGGCTCCACGGATGAGGGGACGGGGTGGATCAGTCCGTGACGCAAAGTATGTACTTGTTGACTCCCCGTGGGGGGATTGCTCGAGTCTGTGACTCCGTCCCTCGTCGGGGGGCGGGTCAGGTCGTGCGCTGCACCCGGATGATGCGCCGGCGCAGGCGCACCTGGCGCGCCCCGCCCCGGAAGAGGGTCACCCGAGAGAGCTCCCAGCGGCCGTACTCGGCGTGCTCGGTCAGCAGGGCGCGCGCCTCGCTGCGCGAGGTGCCGCGGGGCAGGGTGAGGTGGCGGTACTCGTAGCGGTCCGCCTCGGGCTCGGCGAGCAGCCGGCCGAGGGACGGGGCGGCAGGGGTGCGTCCGCCGGCTCCGGGAGGTGGTGGGGGAGGCAGGTTGGGCGAAGACATCCCGCCTAGTGTGCCCCTGCCCACTACGGTGGCGCCATGGCCGATGACCCGCGCGCAGCCCTGGACCGGATGGTCGCCGCCCTGGAGGCGCACCTGGGGGCCTGCGAGCGTCGGCGCGGTGACGACGACCCGGCCGTCGAGTCGACCTTCCGGGCGCTCGCGGACGCCTTCGAGCACTACGACGACGCGCTGTACAACGCCTACGACGAGGTTGTCCCGTTCGTCCTCGACGACGGTGGTGACGACGACGACGACTCCGATGACGACGACTCCGACGACGACGACGCCTACCCCGACGACCCCGAGGACGACTCGACCTCCGGCGGGGGTGCGCCCGACCGTCGCTGAGGTGCTGGGGGCGCCCGGGGTGTGCGCAGCGCCGGTCAGGACGCGGCGTCGCCCAGCGCCGCCCAGATCTCCGGCGGCACGTCCAGGTCGTCGGCCGACAGCACCGCCAGGAGCTGGTCCGAGGTCCGTGCCCCGAGCAGGACCGACGTGACGCCCGGGGCGTCGCGCACCCAGGCCACCGCGAGCTCGGCGGGATCCACGTCGAGCCCGTCGGCGGCCGTCGACAGCCCTGCCGCGACCCGGCGCCCGCGCGGGCCGAGGCCCCGCTCGACGTGCGCCGCGCGGTGCGGGTCCTTCGCCCGCGAGCCCGCCGGCCCCGCGGAGCGGTACTTCGCGCTGAGCACCCCGTGGGCCAGCGGGCTCCGGGCGATCAGACCGACCCCGTGGTGGCGGGCGGCCGGCACCAGCTCGGCCTCGACGCCGCGGTGGAGCAGGGAGTACTCCGCCGCAGCGGCGACCAGGGGCACCCCCGCGCCACGGGCGACCTGCGCGAGCGTCGCCAGCTGCCAACCGGTGTGGTCGCCGACGGCCGTGTAGCGCACGCGCCCCGAGCGCACCGCGATCTCCAGGGCCTGCACCACCTCGTCGACCGGGACGCGGGGGTTGAAGGCCGGCACGCACCACAGGTCGACGTGGTCGGTGCCCAGCCGCCCCAGGGAGCGGTCCAACGACGACAGCAGCGCGCGCGCCGAGACGTCCGGGCCGCCGGCGCCGCGCGGCAGCGGCGCCGGGGCCGGGGCCGGCCCCGCGGTGACGGACAGGACGACCTCCTCGCGCAGCGCGACGTCCCCGAGGAGCGATCCGAGGACGGCCTCTGCGGCCCCGCCGCTGTAGGAGTCGCCGGTGTCCACGAGCGTGCCCCCGCTGCCCACGAAGGCCTTGAGCTGGTCGCGGGCGTCGTGCTCGTCGGTCTCCGCTCCCCAGGTGAGGGTTCCCAGGCCCAGGCTCGAGACCTGCAGGCCCGAGGCCCCCGCATAGCGCTGCTCCACGATCGTCCACGGTAGCCCGCGCGGGGACCCGGGCGGTGAAGGTGGGGCGGGCGTCGGCGGCGACCTAGGGTGAGCGCCGTGCGACTCGCCCTCTCCCTCGGCTACCTCTCCGGCGAGTCCGGCTCGGTGTCCACCGACGCCGGCCACGCCCTGGACCTCGTGAGGGTCTGCGAGGACGCCGGCTACGCCCAGGTGTGGGTCGGTGAGGCCTACGGCACCGACGCTCCCAGCGTGCTCGGCTGGTTGGCCGCCCAGACCTCGGGCATCGGCCTGGGCAGCGCGGTGATGCAGGTGCCGGCCCGCTCGGCGGCGTCCACGGCCATGACGGCCGCGACCCTCGACGCGCTCTCCGGTGGGCGCTTCCACCTCGGCCTCGGCGTCTCCGGGCCGCAGGTCTCCGCCGGGTGGCACGGCGTGGCCTTCGACGAGCCGCTGGCCCGCACCCGGGCCTACGTCGAGACCGTCCGCACCGCGCTGGCGCGCCGGCCCGTGCACCTGGGCGCCGACGACGGCTCACCCGCCCTGCGGCTCGCGGTGCCGGCCCCGCGCGCGGACCTGCCGCTCTACCTCGCGGCGCTCGGCCCGAGGAACACCGAGCTCGCCGGGGAGATCGCCGACGGGTGGCTCCCGGTGTTCTTCAGCCCCGAGCACGCCGCGGAGGCCATGGACCGCCTCGCGACCGGCCGCGCGCGCGCCGACGACCCGAGGGGGCCGTTCGACGTGGCGCCGTCGGTGCCCCTGGTGGTCACCGGCAGCGCCGGGGCCACCACCGACGACCCCGACGGGGAGCAGGCGGCGTCCATGGCACGCCTGGCCGGCCACACCGCCCTCTACGTCGGCGGGATGGGATCGCGGACGATGAACGTCTACCGCTCCGCGGCGGCGCGCATGGGCCACGGCGCGGCTGCGGAGACCGTGACCGACCACTTCCTCGCGGGCCGCCGCCGCGAGGCGGCAGCGGCCGTGCCGCTGGGTCTCATGCGCTCCACCGGGCTGGTCGGCGACCCCGACGAGATCACCGCCCGCCTCGTGGCCCACGCCGCCGCGGGCGTGAGCACCGTCTCGGTGATGCCCATGGCCGCCACGCCCGCGGGTCGCCGACGCGCGGTGCAGGTCGCCGCGGCCGCGCTGCGCGCCAGCGGCGCCGCGTCGTGACCTGGCTCGAGGCCCTGGTTCTCGGGCTCGTCCAGGGGCTGACCGAGTTCCTGCCGATCTCCTCCTCCGCGCACGTCTCGGTGGTCGGGCAGGTGATCTCCGGGACCAACCCCGGCGCGGGCTTCACCGCGATCATCCAGCTGGGCACCGAGGCCGCGGTCGTCATCTACTTCCGGCGCGACATCCTGCGCATCGTCGGCGCCTGGCTGCTCGCCCTCCAGCGCAAGATCCCCCACTCCAGCCCCGACGCGCGGATGGGGTGGCTGGTCATCGTCGGCTCGATCCCCATCGCGGTGATCGGCTTCGCGTTCCAGGACGCCATCGAGGGCCCCGCGGTGCGCAACCTGTGGCTGACGGCCACGATGCTGTGGGTCTTCG
>JARIBR010000151.1 GCA_029258695.1 Quadrisphaera sp. | reverse complement strand
TTGCGGGTGGACACCTGCCAGTTGGACCCGAACTTGATGCCGTACGGCGGGTCCAGGTAGATCATCTGCACGGTGCCCCGCATGGCCTCGCGCTCGGCCAGGCTCGCCATCACCTGCAGGCTGTCGCCCAGCACCATGCGGTTCGACCAGTTGGCGGGGTGGCGGTAGAAGTCGACGAGGTCCAGCTCGTCGAGCCCGTCGAAGGAGTCGAACAGCGTCGCCTCGGGCTCCTCCTCGCCCGCGGCGGCAGTCCTGCGAAGGTTCTCCACCAGCACCCGGGCGTCGATCTTCTCCTGGATGTAGATGGGCGGGGCATCGGCGGCCAGCTCGTCGGCGTGGTCGTCTTTGCCGCGCCACACCAGCTGCGGGTCCAGGCTGGGGTCGCGCTCCCAGCGCAGCCGCTTCACCTCGCTCACCTCCGGGCCGGCGAACACCTCGGCGTCGGCGGTGGGCAGGTTCACGCGCTTGTCGGCGTGCTGGGTCGCCTGAACGGGAGTAGGTCCGGCGGGGCGGGCAGCACGCTGGCGGGGTGGCACGGAGGACTCCTCAGAGGACGGCATCGAGCAGGTCGGGATCGCCGACGACGGACTGGTCGGCGTAGAGGGCGTCGATGGCCGCGCTGAGCACCTCGCGCGCCGAGGGCATGTCGGTGATCTCCACGTAGCCACAGCGGCCGAAGCCCCCGTGGTTGTTCACCGCGGCGCACCACGAGTCGCGGGCGGTCTCGGCCTTGACCTTGGTGGGCCCCGGAGACTTCTGCCCGCCGGAGACCTCGACGACCAGGGTGCGCACCACGTCGCCGTCGCGCTGGTGCAGCCGGACGAGGAAGTCCGGCAGGTACGCGTGGGTGACGCCCTGGTGGACGTAGGGGATGGTCAGCCCGACGTGGTCGTTCTTCACGTACGCGGCGACGTCACGGTGCAGCTCGCACTCGGTGCTGAGGACCTGCTCCCAGGTGTTGCCGCCCTGGCCGTCGAGGACCACGTGGCTGACCTCGGACTTCTCGGTGCCCACGAACGCCTTGCGGGTGGAGAACCAGACGCCGGCCGTGGACCCCTGCGGGTCGAACTGGCGCAGCATCGGCTGGAGGCGTGAGCGCCCCGAGCCGGGGTTCGTCCCGATGAGATGGGCCACCGCCTCGGCGGCCTCCTCGCGGTACTCCGCCATGGTCACGTAGCCGAGCGCCAGCCCCTCGTCCGTGTCGACGCTGTCCGTCAGCCACCGGCGGACGAAGCCGACCACGCGGGGGAACAGCCACGGGCGCCGGTCACCGCCGACCAGCAGGTGGGATTCGACGACCCGGCGGGCGATCTCGTAGGCGATCTCCTGGGGACGCTTGCGCTCGTACTCCGAGAGGTCGACCCGCTCCTCCTCGCCGGCGATGCCCGCGCTCGTCGTCCGTGTCGCCACCTGCTCCTGGCGCACCGCGAAGCGGGCTGCGTCCCGGGGGTCGAAGACGAGGTCGTCGTCGGGGATCTCCAGCCGGTACCCGGCCACGTGCGGGAACGTGATGCGCAGGTGCTCGCGCCCCGGCACCGAGTACACCTCCTGCGCCGGGGTCGGCGGCTTCGGCTCCGGTCCGGGCTTGGTGCCGACGAAGGCGAACGGCACGCCGTAGACGGAGGCGTACTCCGCGTTGAACGTCCCGTCATCGTTCAGCGCGTAGCTGCGGCGGCGCAGGCCGCGGCCGACCACCTGCTCGCACAGCAGCTGGCTGCCGAACGCCCGCACGCCGAGGACGTGGGTGACGGTGTTGGCGTCCCAGCCCTCGGTGAGCATCGACACCGAGACCACGCACCGCACCTCACCACCGAGCCGCCCCGGGCGCCCCACGGTGTTCATCACCTCGCGCAGCAGGTCCTCGTCCGTCAGCGCGTCGACGTCGGCGCCGGGGGACCGGCGGCGGTACTCGGCCTTGAACGCGTCGATCTCGGTGGCCGCGGCGCGCTTGAAGTCCTCGCTGAGGCCCTCACCTGACTCCAGCTGGGCGGAGTCGATGAGCAGCGTGCGCGGCCGGTGGCTCCATCGGCCATCGCTGTCGACGTTGGAGAACAGCGGCAGCTCGCCGGCGCGCAGGTGCGTCGAGCCGTCGGGCGCGGTCGCCTCGTGCCCGGCGATCCAGTCGTGGACCAGCTTGGACACCACGGTGTTGGGGCAGACGACGATGAACACCGGCGGCGGGGCGCCGGTCGGCCTCAGCTCCTTCTCGCTCGTAGTGCTCCCACGAGCGCTGGTAGGAGCGGTACAGGCTCCGCGTCGCGCCCTCGAGGGCCGCGGGCATCGTCCACCCGCCGCCGACCACGGCGTCCTTGGCGCGCCGCTTCGGCAGCTCCTGGCCCACCGCGTCCCATAGGTGGAGGTAGGTGACCTGCTGGCCGGCCGCGTCGTCGTTCACGGGCAGGCGCGGCACCTTGACGATGCCGGACTCGATCGCGTCCATCAGCGAGAAGTCGCTGACCGTCCACGGGAAGATGTACCCCTCGGCGTAGCCGGACCCCGAGAGGTAGTACGGGGTGGCGCTGAGGTCGTAGACGCCCTTGAGGCCGACCTTGCGCTGGATCGCGCGCAGCCCCGTCCACCACACCCGGGCGCTGGCGTTGCGCTCCTTGGCCTCGGCGTCGGGCGCCACGGCGTCGCCGGCTGCGTCATCGGGAGCGGCGGAGCCGTCGTCCACCACCAGCGGCTTGTCCTGGTAGCAGTGGTGCGCCTCGTCGTTGAGCACGAGCACCTTGGGGCCGCTCCTGCCCGTTCCCGCCCCGGAGCCGAAGTCACGCAGCACCCGGGAGACCACGTCGTCGCTGGACTCGCGGAACGGGTCCGGCTTGTCCTGGACGAGCAGCTTCCGGGTCTTCGCGGCCACGCCCTTGATCTCGCGGCGGTCCCGCGGCAGAAACGCGTGGTAGTTGGTGATGACCACGTGGGCGGTGCGCAGCGCGCCCTCGAGGTCGGGCGGCACGAGGTCCCGCAGGCGGTAGTAGTTCTCCGGGTCGCTGGGCAGCAGCACCCGCAGCCGGTCGCGGATGGTGATGCCGGGCGTCACCACGAGGAAGCGGTTGGTGAACCGGGCGTCGCGGGGGCTGTGGGCGTGGTTGAGGGTCTGCCAGGCGATGAGCATCGCCATGACCACGGTCTTGCCGGAGCCGGTGGCCATCTTCAGCGCGGTGCGGGGCATCCCGTCGTTGTGGACGGCGTTGGCCGCGTCGAGGCGCCGGCGCCAGTCCTGGCCCGACCAGCGCCCGCGCCCGGCGACCTCGGCGAGGAAGATCGCGGTCTCCACGGCCTCGCGCTGGCAGAACAGCACCCGCTCGCTCCCGCGCGCCGGGTCCGACCAGTGCTGGAGGAGCTTGCGGGTGATGGGGCTGACGCCGTCGTAGGTCCGGCGCCAGCTCTCCACCGCGCGGCGGACGTCGTTGATGAGCTCGTTGACCTCGCGGCGCTCGCCCGTGGTGTCGAGGTCGAGCGCCTCCTGCACGGCCCGGGTGCGGCGCCCCTTGCGCACCTGGGGCACCGGCACCCACGACTCGCTGCGCCGACGACCGGGCAGCACGCGACCGCTGGGGCCGTCGGGCAGCACCTCGAAGTGGTGCTCCGGCGGGTCGAAGGGACCGTTGAGGATCGGGTTCTCGAGGTCAGCGGACATCGCGGGACCCCCTTCGGTCGATCGGTGTCACAACCGGTGCAGCCTAGATGACCTGTGGGGACCCGACGGGATCTTCATGCGAGCGGCCCCCGACACCCTTCGAGCGTCTCCTCCTCCGGGTCACCCGTCGCAGATCAGTGCTACTGTGGGCTTCACCCCAAGGGTGAAGGTGGCGTGAGTGGCTTGCGCATCCAGTTCGGCGACGAAGAGATGCGTCGGCTCTACGAGGACCCTGGCTATCGACCTCGTCGTTTCCATGCCGATCTGATCAAGGTTTACCGCAAGAAGGTCACGCTGTTGTACAGCGTCTCGAGCCAGCTCGAGCTGCGGCAACACAAGGCCCTCCGGCTCGAGCAGTTGCGCGGAGACCGCGCGGGCCAGCACTCGATCCGCCTGAACGACCAGTTCAGGCTCATGCTGACCTTCCAGCGGGACGATGAGGGGCAGTACGTCGTGGTCGTCGAGGTCATCGACTACCACTGAGAGGAGGAGAGGTGGAGACGACGATCATCCCGTCTCCGGCCGAGGCATACCCGGTCGGGGAGTACCTGCGCGATGAGCTGGACGCCCGCGGTTGGTCGGGCGTGGAGTTCGCCGAGATCATCGGGCGACCCGTCCAGATGGTCTCCGAGCTGCTGAACGACCGCAAGGAGCTCACGCCCGAGACGGCCCAGGCCATCGGTGAGGCGACGAGCACCGATCCGCAGACGTGGTTGCGGCTGCAGGCGACGCACCAGGCGTGGAAGGTGCAGAGTGCGAGCGCGGCGCGAGGTGGTGCTCCCTCAGACGTTCAGCGGCGCGGACGCCTGAACTCCTTGGTGCCGGTGCGAGAGCTGGTCCAGCGCGGAGTGCTCCCGGAGGGTGACCTCGACGCTCAGGAACGAGCCGTCGCTGACCTGCTCGGCATGGCGTCCGTCGACGACGACCCGCCGTCGTTCACCATGGCCGCACGGCGCCGCGGCGACGGTGAGGTGCTCTCACCCGCCACGCTCGCGTGGCTCGCCCTGGCGATGCGCACCGCCGCCGGGCTCAGAGCCGACCCGGACGTGGACGTCGAGCGCTTGCGCCAGCTGGCTGAGGCGATCACGGTGACCGTCGAGGATCCTTCCGGTCTCCGCGACCTGCCCGCACGCTTTGCCGAAGCGGGGGTCCGACTGGTCCACGTGCAGCCGTTGAAGGGCTGCAAGATCGACGGCGCGACTTTCCACGACGGGGCCGGGCCCGTGATCGCTCTGTCCGGACGCATCCAGCGCCTCGACAGCATCCTGTTCACACTGCTGCACGAGGTGGCTCACTTGCTGCTGGGCCACCTCGACGACGGACCGGTCGTCGACGTCGACCTCGGACACGGTCCACCCGTGGGCAGAGAGCATGACGCGGACGATCAGGCGTCACGGTGGGCATTGTCCGAAGAACCTCGCATCGCTCCACCGATCTCCCGCGCCAAGGTCGTCGCTGAAGCCCGACGGCTCGGGGTGAGCCCGGCAGTGGTCGTCGGCAGACTCCACAACGACGGCGCCCTGGACTGGAGCCACTTGCGCCAGCTGACACCGAGCGGGAGGGCCGTGCTCGCGCAGTGGTGATGCTGTCGAGCTCGTGAGCCCGCCGGAGGTGTACGCCCGCGGCCTCAGCTCAGCCGCTCGACCACCATCGCCATGCCCTGCCCGCCGCCCACGCACATCGTCTCCAGGCCGAAGGTGCCGTCGGTGGCGCGCAGCCCGTTGAGCAGGGTGGTGGTGATGCGAGCCCCGGTCATCCCGAACGGGTGGCCCACCGCGATGGCGCCGCCGTGGACGTTGAGCTTGTCCCACGGCACCCCCAGCGCCGCGGCGCTGGGCACCACCTGGGCGGCGAAGGCCTCGTTGATCTCCACGAGGTCGACGTCGTCGACGCTCATGCCGGCGCGCGCGAGCGCCTGGCGCGACGCCTCGACCGGGCCGAGACCCATGACCTCCGGGCTGAGCGCGGAGACCCCCGTGGAGACCACCCGCGCCAGCGGGGTGAGCCCCAGCTCGTCGGCGAGACCGCCCTCGACCACCACGAGCGCCGCGGCGCCGTCGTTGAGCGGGCAGGCGGTGCCGGCCGTCACGCTGCCCCCCGGGCGGACGACCGGGTCCTGTCCGGCCAGGGCCTCGACGGTGACGCCGGCCCGCGGGCTGTCGTCGCGGTCCACCACCACGCCGTCGGCGCGGGTGTACGGCGTGGTCTCGGCGGCGAAGAAGCCGTCGGCGATCGACGCCTCGGCGCGGTTCTGGCTCAGCGCGGCGTACTCGTCCTGCAGCTGGCGCGAGGTGCCGGTGGCCAGGGCGACGTTCTCCGCCGTCTGGCCCATGGCGATGTAGGCGTCCGGCAGCAGACCGTCCTCACGGGGGTCGTGCCACGCGTCCGCGCCCTGCTCCGCACGCTCGGCGGTGCGGGCACGGGCGTCGGCGAACAGCGGGTTCGGCAGCACCTCGGGGTCCACGCCGGGGATGTGGTCGGCGGTGCCGAACCGCGCGGAGGAGACGGACTCCACCCCCGCGGAGACGAACGCCCGCCCCTCGCCGGCCTTGATGGCGTGGAAGGCCATGC